>NTJL01000009.1 GCA_002457485.1 Pelagibacterales bacterium MED-G42 | reverse complement strand
CCAAATAAATAAAAGTATTATGAGTAGATGGTAATTTAAAATTAAATTCTTTATCTTTATTTAATTCAACATCAAAATAAACTGGCTCAACGTTATGACCTTTGACAGGTCCTTCAGCATTTTCAAATTTACCAGCTATGACTTTAACTTGTTTATCATCATCTTTATGAACACTCATTTTATCTGCATCAATATAAATATATTCAGGCTTACTCATCTTCAATTTAGCGGGCATATTTACCCATAATTGAAAACCATGAAGTTTACCTTCTTTCATCGCTGGCATTTCAGAATGAATTATTCCACTACCTGTTTTCATCCACTGAACATCTCCTGCAGTCATTCTACCTTCGCCACCAGTACTATCTTTATGTTCAAAGTCTCCAGCCAACATATAAGTAACTGTTTCAATTCCTCTATGAGGGTGGGGTGGAAAACCTGCAATATAATCCTCGCTATTTTCAGATCCAAATTCATCTAGCATTAAAAATGGATCAAAGTAATTTGGTTCAACACCAATACTTCTTTTTAATTTTACTCCAGCACCATCTGACGCATTAATGGGGTCGATAATTTTACATACTTCGATATTGTCCATATTTTAAAAATAGTTAATATATTTTAAATTTCAATGTTACTTTTTGTTGTGTGAACCATCACAAAAAGGCTGATTATCTGTTAGTTTACAAGTACAAAAAAACATTCTTTTTGTCTCTTCTGCTTTAAATGCAACTGGGGTAAACTCAGTTTCTTTGTGAGAGCCATCACAAAAAGGTTGATTTTTTGATTGGCCACATGCACACCAATAGTAATATTTATCTTTTTTTACTTCAACTGGAATTGCACTATTTTCTGCTCTTTGTCCTTTAGTCATTTTTACCCTTTTGATTTAAAATTTAGATTATATCAATTAATTTATTTAAATTTTTAATCTCATTTTGAGGTTTATAATCAAGATTATCAAAAATATTATTATTTCTATTTACCCAAATTGAATTATACCCATAATTACCTCCACCAGATACATCCCAAGTATTTGCACTTAAGAAAACAACTTCATTACTTTGAATTTTGTATTTCTTTATTGGCATATCATATACTTTTGAATCTGGTTTATAAATTCCAACTTCTTCTATTGAGAAAAGATCATCAAATAAATTATCCAATTTATTACTTTTAACTAATTCATTAAGAAGTGCCGGGGTACCGTTTGAAAGGATTGCTAGTTTAAAATTTTTTTCTTTTAGTGATTTTAAGACATCTGGCACTTCCTCAAAAGGTGATAAAACTTTATAAAGATCTAATAATTCTGTTCTCATGGAGTAGTCTATTTCGTAAGCTTTCATAGATTTATCCAAACTATCTTCAGTTATTCGCCAAAAATCAATATGTCTTTTCATTAAACTTCTAAGCCATGTATATTCTAACTGAGTAGTTCTCCAGTAATTAGCAAAGCCTTCCCACTTATCACCAATCTTATCTTTACATTTTTTAGCAGCACAATTTACATCAAATAATGTGCCATATGCATCAAAAATTATTGCTTTAATATTTTTCATAAACTAATTTATTATTATGAGTAACATTAGATTATTTTTTCCTAAAAGTTTATCAATTAATTTAATAGACAAACTTGATAAATCTCAATCTCATTATATTTCAAAGGTTATGAGGATTAAAGAGAATGAAATTTTTTCTTTATTTAATAGCAATGGAGAGTGGGAAGCAAAAATTTTAACAATCTCAAAAAGCTTAGTCGAGTTTAATGTTACCAAACAATTAAGACAAAAAGAAAATCCTAAAGAGTTGTGGTTGGCTTTCTCACCAATTAAATCGAATTACTTTAATTTCATGATACAAAAGGCTACTGAATTAGGTGTTACAAAATTTTTTCCTATCATTTTTGATCGTTCAATAGTCAGGAAAATAAATAAAGAAAGGTTAGAAAAAGTTATTATAGAAGCAGCAGAGCAATCAAATAGAATTCAAGTGCCAAAAATTGAAAATTGTCAAAGTCTAAAAAATTTTATATCTTCTAATGAAGTTGATATAATTCTAACAGATATAAATACTAATAATAAATTGGTCGACAAAAATAAGCTTATAAAAAACCCAACGTGTATAATAGTTGGTCCTGAGGGTGATTTTTCTGAAGCTGAAAGAGCGCAGATTCTTTCATATAACAGTGTTCAGGCTATAAAAATTAATGAAAATATATTAAGATCAGAAACAGCTGTTATTTCGGCTCTATCAATCATAAATTACATTATTAATTGATAAATTGTCGCGAAAACTAGTGTGTAATTTTTATAAAAGAGCTTTATATAAACGAATAATGAAAAGATTTTATTTTACTTTTTTAGGAATAATCATGAGCTCTCAAGCTTTAGCTAGTCAACCTAAAGATTGGCAACTTGGTTTTCAAGAAGCAGCCTCTTCATCCATGAGAGAGATTGTGAATTTCCACGACAAATTGTTATTACCAATAATTATTGCCATAAGTGTTTTTGTTTTATTTTTAATGATCTATGCATGTGTAAGATTCAGAGCATCTGCAAATCCTAATCCATCAAAAAGAACTCACAACGTAGCAGTAGAGGTGTTATGGACATTAATACCTTGTTTAATTTTAATTGTTATGGCTGTCCCATCATTTAAAATTTTATACAAACAAGACACTATCCCAAAAGCAGATGTTACCCTTAAAGCTACAGGCTACCAATGGTATTGGGGATATGAATATCCAGATGAAAATATAATATTTGAGTCATATATGCTTGAGGACAAAGAACTGAAAGAAAATCAACCAAGATTGCTTGCGGTAGATAACGAAGTTGTAGTTCCAGTAAACAAGGTAGTCAAAGTCTTAATTACTGCTAATGATGTACTTCACGCATGGGCACTTCCAGCATTTGGCGTTAAAAGAGATGCAGTACCAGGAAGAATTAATGAAACATGGTTTAAGGCAGAAAAGATTGGAACGTATTATGGTCAGTGCTCGGAACTTTGTGGAATTAAGCACGCATTTATGCCAATTACTGTAAAAGTTGTTTCGGAGGAAGATTATAAAGAATGGTTGACTGAAGCAAAAAATAAATTTGCAAAAGAAATTGTAGAAGAGGATCAATTTAAAAAACTAGCGAGTAAATAATTATGTATACACAAACAGCATCACACGACGATCATCATACACCAACTGGATGGAAGCGTTGGGCCTATTCAACTAATCATAAAGATATTGGAACAATGTATTTAATATTTGCAATTGTTGCAGGTGTTATTGGAACAGCTTTTTCAGTTTTAATGAGAATGGAATTGATGCATCCAGGAGATGGAATTTTAGGTGGTAATTATCATTTATATAACGTTTTAGTAACTGGTCATGGTTTAATTATGATTTTTTTTATGGTGATGCCTGCTATGATCGGTGGTTTTGGAAATTGGTTTGTGCCAATCATGATTGGAGCACCAGATATGGCATTTCCTAGAATGAATAACATTTCATTTTGGTTGTTGCCTACTTCATTTATTTTATTAATAATGTCGATATTTATGGATGGCCCTCCTGGTCAAACAGGAGTAGGTGGTGGTTGGACAATTTATCCTCCTTTATCTTCTACAGCAGGTCAACCAGGTCCTGCAATGGATTTTGCAATTTTAAGTTTACATTTGGCAGGTGCTTCTTCAATTCTAGGAGCAGTTAATTTTATTACTACAATTTTAAATATGAGAACTCCAGGAATGACATTGCATAAAATGCCTTTGTTTGCTTGGTCTATTTTAGTAACAGCCTTCTTACTATTATTATCTTTACCAGTATTAGCTGGAGCAATCACAATGCTTTTAACAGACAGAAATTTCGGTACTGCTTTTTTTGATGCTCAAACAGGTGGAGATCCTGTTTTATTTCAACATTTATTTTGGTTCTTTGGGCACCCTGAAGTTTATATTTTGATCTTACCTGGATTTGGAATGATTAGCCATATTGTTTCAACATTCTCTAAAAAACCAGTCTTTGGTTATTTAGGTATGGCCTATGCTATGGTTGCAATTGGTATTGTAGGGTTTGTTGTATGGGCTCATCACATGTACACAGTTGGTTTAAGTACTGATACTAAAGCTTATTTTTTAGCTGCTACTATGATTATTGCTGTTCCAACAGGTATAAAAATATTCTCATGGATTGCCACAATGTGGGGTGGATCTATTACATTTAAAACACCCATGGTTTGGGCTTTAGGATTTATATTTTTATTCACAGTAGGAGGCGTAACAGGAGTTGTGCTTGCAAACGCTGGTGTAGATACTGCAATGCATGATACATATTATGTTGTTGCACACTTTCACTATGTTTTATCACTAGGTGCTGTTTTTGCAATTTTTGCAGGATTTTATTACTGGTTTGGAAAAATGACTGGTTACGAATATTCAGAGTGGTTGGGACAATTACATTTTTGGTTAACTTTTGTTGGTGTAAATTTAGTTTTTTTTCCACAACACTTTTTAGGCCTTGCGGGAATGCCAAGAAGATACGCAGATTATCCAGATGCATTTGCTGGATGGAACTATATTTCTTCGATTGGTTCCTACATTTCTGTAATCGGATTAGGGGTATTTTTTATTAATCTTATTTATTCATTTTATAAAAAAAAGGCTGCAGCACAAAATCCTTGGGGGGAAGGTGCCACAACATTAGAATGGACAGTCCCATCCCCACCTAATTTTCATACTTTTGAAGAATTGCCTAAGTTTGAAGATGAACAAGGTATTGAAAAATCTACTAGTTAATTACTTATTAAGATTTTTTAAATTGAGAATTAATGATTAAGTCTAAATTAAAAAATAGAAACGTAAGTCAAGAAGACTTATTTGATTTTTCGGAACTCTTTAAGCTTATGAAGCCAAGGGTAATGTCTTTAGTTATCTTTACTTGTGCTATCGGTTTGTTAATGGCCCCAAATATAATTCCAACAAAAGATGCTGTAATTGGAATTGTATTAGTATCAATTGGTGCAGGTGCAGCAGGAGCACTAAACATGTGGTACGAGTCTGACTTAGATGCATTAATGACAAGAACATGTCTCAGACCAATACCTACTGGTAAAGTTAATAGGAACCAAGCATTAGTTTTTGGTATTACACTTTCAATATTCTCAGTAATAGCACTCGATTTTTTTACGAATAGAATATCAGCAGCTTTATTGCTATTGACTATTTTGTTTTATGTGCTTGTTTACACAATCTGGTTAAAAAGAAAAACTCCACAAAACATTGTAATTGGTGGTGCATCAGGTGCTTTACCTCCAGTAATTGGATGGACAATAGCCTCGAACACTCTGTCTTTAGAACCCTTAGCGTTCTTTTTGATCATATTTTTTTGGACCCCTTCACACTTTTGGGCGCTAAGCTTGTATAAATCTGATGATTATAAGAAAGCAAAAATTCCAATGTTGCCATTAACAAATGGAGTTGAAAGTACAAAATTAAACATATTTATATATTCTCTAATTATGCTTCCAGTGATTATTTTTCCTTATTTAATTGGATTTGTAAATTTAGTGTTTTTAATTCCTTCTTTAATTTTAACTTTATATTATAATTTTTTATGTTTCGAACTTTACAAATTTAAAAAAAATAAATTTAATGCAAAAAAAGCAAAATCTATATTTGGTTATTCAATATTATATTTATTTATGATATTTGTTCTATTTTTAATGGATAAAATTTTATGATAACACCTGATAAAAATACTAAGAAGAAAAATATTTTGACTGCTGTTGCAATTATAGCGTTTATGATTTTTTTATTTGTATTTACATTGTATAATGTGGGAGTATTTGACAGACAAATATGATGAAAAAAAAGATATTAACCCCAGTTTTGTTAGCAGGAATTTTTTTTCTAATGCTAGGTTTATCATTTGCAGCTGTTCCACTTTATGATGTATTTTGCCGAATAACAGGTTTTGGTGGGACTACACAAATATCAAAAGAACCACCTAAGGTTGTTTTAGATAGAATAGTAAGTGTTAGATTTGATACTAACGTAAATAATCTTACCTGGGATTTTAAGGCAAAATCAAATGTAATGGATGTTAAAGTTGGACAAGTAAATAAAATTGAATTTGAAGTTGAAAATTACAGCGATGAGACAACTTATGGAGTAGCTAGTTTTAATGTCTCACCTGCAAGTTTTGGAAAGTATTACAGTAAATTAGGTTGTTTTTGTTTTGAAAAACAAGAGTTGAAGGCTGGAGAGAAAGCTGTCTATGTTATGACTTTTTATTTAGACCCAGAACTAGTAAATGATCCTAGTACAAAAAATCTTCAAGATGTAACCATGTCTTATACTTTTTTCTCGACAGATTACTATAAACAATCATAATCAAAAAATGTCAGTAGAAAAAAAACATGATTACCACTTAGTCGACCCAAGCCCGTGGCCTATTTATGTATCATTTTCCTGTTTAGTTTTGGCAATTGGAGCAATCTTTTACATGCATAATGATGTTTCTTGGGGAATGTATCTCGGGTTAGCTTTAGTTTTATATGGTGCTTATATGTGGTTTAGAGATGTTGTTATAGAGGCAGAACATCAAGGTCATCATACTCCTGTAGTTCAAATTCATCATAGATATGGAATGACACTGTTTATTGCATCAGAGGTAATGTTTTTTGTCGCCTGGTTTTGGGCATACTTTGATATTAGTTTATTCCCTAATGAATTTGTTGGAAATGTTTGGCCTCCAAATGATATTAAGACTTTTGATCCATGGGATATTCCTTTAATAAATACATTAGTTTTACTGTTATCTGGAACCACTGTTACTTGGGCACATCATTCATTGTTGGAAGACGATAGAAAAGGCTTTATTCAAGGCTTAACAGCAACAGTTATTTTGGGTTTCTTTTTTACTTTGCTTCAAGCTTACGAATATCACCATGCAACATTTGATTACTCAGGTCATATTTATGGAGCAGTTTTTTATATGGCGACTGGATTTCATGGATTTCACGTTATTGTTGGAACAATATTTTTAGCAGTTTGTTTGTGGAGAGGTAAACTTGGGCATTTCAATAAAGACCATCATTTTGGATTTGAGGCCGCAGCCTGGTATTGGCATTTTGTTGATGTTGTTTGGCTGTTTTTATTTGCTGCTATTTATGTTTGGGGGAGTTAATATCTAACTCTTGAAGAACAAGTTTTTATTTTCAGTTTTTGTTTATTTTATAATTTTAGTTTTATTATCCCTTGGTTTTTGGCAGTTATACAGATTAAATTGGAAATTAGATTTAATTTTTGAGATTAAAAATTCTTTAAAAAATGATCCTATAGAGTTATCCAAAGCAAAAAAAAAAAACTATTTAAGAGTAAAAACCTCAGGGACAGTAGATTTTGAAAAACAGATTTACTTGTATAATTTAAATGAAAGTGGGAGTCCTGGGTTTGAGGTAATAAATCCTATTGTAATTAATAATGAAAATTATCTAATCAATAGAGGGTGGATAAGTTTAAATAAAAAGGATCAATCAAATATTAATTTGATAGATGAAAATAATATAATAGGAACATTAAAGCTGCAAACCAAAGCTAATATATTCAAGCCAGAAAACGATATAAAAAAAAATTATTGGTTTACATTAGATAGAGATGATGTTTTTTCATATACTGGAAAAAAATTCTCAAAATATATCATCTATTTAAATGGAGATTATAAGATCCCAAAACCTAAAGTGATTACTGCTAATATTTCAAACAATCATAAAAAATATGCAATTACTTGGTTTTCAATGGCGATTTCGATTCTTTTGATATATTTATATTTTAGAAAAAAAAACTATTAGATGAAATATATCAGCACAAGAAATGATAAAGTAGAATTTGAATTTAAAGATGTTTTTTTAAAAGGTCTTGCAGATGATGGAGGTCTTTATGTGCCTAGATCTCTTATAAAATATAATTCCTATGAACTATCAGAACTTAAAAATTTAAATTATAATGAATTATCTGTTGAAATAATAAGTCTATTCACAGGAGACTTTATTTCTAAAGATGACCTCATATCTCTAGTTAAAAAATCTTACTCAACATTTAGGGAAAAAGAAGTAATCAAAATTTCCGAAATTGGAAAGCTTAAACTATTAGAACTATTTCATGGCCCAACGCTAGCTTTTAAAGATATAGCTATGCAGCTTATTGGGAACTTATACGAATATTATCTAAATAAAAACGATCAAAAAATAAATATAGTTGTTGCAACTTCTGGTGATACAGGGGCTGCAGCTATAGACGCGATTAAAGGAAAATCTGATTTAAATATTTTTGTTCTTCATCCAAATAATAGAATCTCATCTGTACAAAGAAAATTAATGACCACAGTTCATGATAAAAATGTATTTAATATTGCAATAGAAGGAAACTTTGATGATTGTCAGAAGATAGTTAAAAGTATGTTTTCTGATCTAGAATTTTCTAAATCTATAAATATGTCAGGTGTTAATTCAATTAATTGGGCAAGGATTATAGCTCAATCAGTGTATTATTTTTATACTTACTTTAAACTAAATACAGACAAAGCTATTTCATTTTCAGTACCAACTGGAAATTTTGGAGATGTATTTGCTGGTTACCTTGCAAAACAAATGGGATTGCCAATAGATAAATTAATAGTTGCAACAAACGAAAATGATATCTTACATAGAGCAATTTCAACAGGTGATTATATTTCAAAAGAAGTTAAAGAAACTTTATCACCTAGTATGGATATTCAATTAGCAAGTAACTTTGAAAGGCTTATTTATTATATCAATGACTTAGATACGTTAAAGACTGCAGATATAATGAAAAAGATTAATCAAAATTCTTACCTAATTGACAAAAGTAATTTAGATATTATTCAAAAGGACTTTTTATCAGAAAGTTGTAACGAACAAGAAACTTTAGATATCATAAAAAAAATTTATGAGCAAAATAATTTAATTTTAGACCCACATACAGCTGTTGGAGTAGGAGCTGCTAATAAATTATCTTTAAATAATTGTATTGTTTTGTCAACTGCACATGCCTGCAAATTTCCTGATGCTACCAATATTTCAATAAACAAGCACGAAAAATTACCAGAAGCACTTGAGTGCGTACTCGATAAAGAAGAGAGCTTTAAGGTATTAAAAAATGACACTGAGGAAGTTAAGAACTTTATTAAAAGCAAAGTATAAAGAGGGTTTTATCTAACAAAGTTCACACTTAAGAATTTGCAGCTTCTCTTGCAATTAAATCTACTTCATTATTTAATTCGTTTGAAGAATGAGCTTTTACCCAGATCCATATGATTTCAAATTCATTAGACAAAAGATCTAATTCCGTCCAAAGTTCTTTATTTTTAACCGGTTGTTTATTTGAAGTTTTCCATCCATTTTTTTTCCAATTATGTATCCATTCAGTAATTCCAGACTTTACATATTTCGAGTCAGTAAAAATTTGAACTTTACTACCTTTTGGAATCTTTTTTAAAGCTTTAATTGGTGCAAGTAACTCCATTTGGTTATTAGTTGTGTTCTTTTTATTTCCTCTTATCTTATTTTTCTTTCCATCAACTATAATTATTGCACCCCAACCACCATTTCCTGGATTACCTATACAAGATCCATCAGTATAAATTTTTATCATTAAAAAAGGTAATCTTTATAAAGTTTTAGATTATTATGAATTATTAATTTTTGGTAATACTCGTTGGGATCTTTTATTTTGATCAAAGCTGTTTTTGGTGTGTTTGAATAGTCATAAAGTCTTGTGAGTAGATATCTTAGAGCAGCACCTCTACATAAAATGTTTAAAGATTTTTTCTCTTTTTGACTAATCTTTTTAATATTTTCGTATCCTTTAATTAAGTTTTTAACTTTTTTTTTATTGATATAAAATTTAGTACCCTTTTTATCAAAACAAAGTGCATTGATACATATTGCAATTTCATACATAAAATAATCATTTGCTGCAAAATAGAAGTCAAAAATTCCAGATAATTTATTTTTTTTAAAGAAAATATTATCTATAAATAAATCACCATGTATAATGCCTTTAGGTAAGATTTTAGGCCAATTTTTTTTAATATCTTTGAGGTTATTTTTTAAAAACTTTTCTAGGTTATTAAATTTTTTTGATTTTAACTTGATTGAATTTAATAAAGGAATTAAATTATTTATTCCCATAGAATTTTTTCTAAATATTTTAATATTTTTTGTTATTAAATGCATGCGCGCAATAATTCTTCCAATATCATAGCAATTTTTATTATTAAGTTTTTTTTTATCTTTTCCATCTAAGAAAGTAACTATACAAGCTTTTTTATTCTTTAAATTAAATAAGCAATCCCCTTTTTTATTTCTTATTGGTCTTGGACAGTTTATTTTAGAATTATTTAAAATTTCCATTAGCTCCATGAAAAAAGGTAATTCATTATTTACTACCCTTTTTTCAAAAATAGTTAATATAAATTTTTTTTTATTTTTCGTTTTTAATAAATAATTCGTATTTTCAATTCCTTGTTTGATTCCTTGAAAACTGATAAATTTTTCAATATTAAATTTTTGATTTATAGAAGATACATTATGATTATTTATTTTTGTATAAACAGCCATCTAATTTAATTTTTTAGGGATTTTAAATACCACATTTTCTTTAATAATCTCAACCTCATCTATGCTGATAGTAAATTTATTTTTTAAATCATTAATAAAATTTTTAACTAAAATTTCAGGTGCTGATGCTCCAGAAGAAATTCCAATAACATTCGATTTTTTAATTTCATTAAATGGAATTTTACTCTGTGAGTGAATTAAAAAAGTTTTAGAACATCCTGATTTTTTTGCTACCTCTACAAGCCTCACAGAATTAGAAGAATTTCTACTACCGATCACAAAAAACATATCACAATTTTTTGCAATATTTTTGACTGCCATTTGTCTATTAGTTGTAGCGTAACATATATCTTCCTTCATGGGTTCTCTAATGTTAGGAAATTTTTCTTTTAATTTTTGGATTATTTCTTTAGTATCATCTACAGATAAAGTTGTTTGAGTTACAAAGGCAATTTTTTTACTATTTTTACACTCATAATTCTTCGCATCATTTTCGTCTTGAACAAGATCTATTGATCCAACAGGTAATTGCCCCATTGTTCCAATAACTTCTGGGTGATTTTGATGACCAATTAGAATTAATTGATATCCAGATTTATGAAGATTTTCAGCTTCTCTATGTACCTTAGAAACTAAAGGACAAGTAGCATCAATATAAGTCATGTTATAGTTTTTAGCATCTTCTGGTATTTTTTTTGGAACACCATGAGCAGAAAAAATAACTGGTCGAGATTTATCTTTTATTTCTTCCAATTCTTCTACAAATACAGCTCCTTTCTTTTTTAAATCATCCACAACAAATTTATTGTGAACAATTTCATGTCGAACATAGACTGGTGATCCATATTTATCTAATGATTTTTCAACAATTTCAATTGCTCTTTCAACTCCAGCACAAAAACCTCTGGGTGCAGACAATAATATTTTTAATTCTTTATCTTTCATTTTTTTCTAAAAAATATTCAAGCAATATATGCGGAAAGGTTAATGACGCCAAACCTATAAACACTACTTTTAAAATTGAACTATCTAAATTGTAATTGTTACTTAACAAAAAAATGCTTATTACACAAAAAAAAGCTGTCAAAATTGTTAAAGGTAGAGCCTTTTTAATAAAAATTGTTATTCCCCTTTTGGTATTATTTTTATCTATTTCAAATACTAGTGAAATGCTGTGCCTAATTGAATGTAAAAAGCAAAAATAAATTGTAAATGCTAGTAAAGGAGAGAAATAATAATTAATTATTACAATTGAAAAATAATCAAAAAATATAGTAAATTTTTTTAATTCAAAATCTTTCATAAATAAAAAAATACTTGATAACGTGCTTAAAATGATACCAATTTGTAATATTTTATTTGTCTCTATATAACTTAAATTTGAATAAAAAGACTCATTTTCAACAAGTAATAATTTAAAAATTATAACTGTCTGATCAAAATGAAAATACATTGGTGCTAAGATTATCAAAGATCCTTTTAAAAAATATAAGAATTGATTTAAATATGTATTTTTACTTATTAAAAATTCAACATCTTCTTTTCCAAAATGAAATGAAGCAATTACTAAAAAAATTACAAGAGAAAATGTAGGAAATAGTATCCAAAGAATTATAATAGTAATAGCTGTTAAAATGTATGTTAAGTAAAAAATAATAATATTATCTAATTCAAATAATTTTAAAAGCCTTCGTCCTTTTATATGATCAAGTGAGCCATGGGATACACCTATAATTAAAATTGATATTAAACATACTAGTGGGGTTATTGCTAAATTAAATTCAATAATTATAAATGATAAAAAATTGCAAAATAAAAAAAAAATAAAAGAATGAATAAAATTTATTTTTTTTATTTTTTTTTTCATATTATTTAATCAATAAAATAAAGCTTTTATAAAAATCCACTTTGGCATTTTTAAAATAATTGATAAATCCTCAAAAATATTACTTTTATTAGACAAAAATTTTATAACAGTCTTTGGAGACGCCTTAAACATTTTAAAAAAAATATCTGGCATTATTTTTGGGTGTTTTTTAAGTACTCTTAAAAATACTTCATCTAAGTATTGATATTTTTTACTAATTTCGTATCTATCTATTTTAGAGATACTGTCAATATTTTCTCTAATATATTTGCAGTGCTCTTGAATATTGATAAATGTATATCCTGTACTTAATCTTGTCATTCCCCCAGCTGTTCCAATATTAATTTTGTTTTTTTCTTTTTTAAAAAATGGATAAAACAAAGGTATAGCTCCTTCTTCTCTATAAGTTATTTTATAATCTTTAATCTTTAAATTACTCTCAATATAATCTTTTAACTGAAAATCATAATCTTTTTGAGTGTCGTCATTCATCTTAGATAACCAAGTTGTTTCAATTAAAGCTTTATTTTTAGAGTAGGGAAGAGTATAAAAAAAATGTACACTATCTCTTTGATCGCAATCAAAGTCCATAAGGTTAAATATTTCTTCATCAAAAATTTTATTTTGTGTCTCAATTTCTATACCACAAAAATGTTGCCATAAATTTTCATGACTTTTTTTAATCGAAGGGATACTATTAAAGATAAATGTATTATTTAAATTTATTTCTTTTAAGTCTTTAAAAAAAAAAATATTCTTATTTAATTTAATCTTATTATTAACCTTTTCATAAAATAAACCACTATCAATACTTTGATAAGGATATTTTTTACAATTAAGGTGATTACTTTTATTAGGTATATTAATAGAAAAATTTTCCCAATTTTTTTTAACACAATCATCAAAATTATGAGGGAACACTTTCCAAAAAGACCAAGTCTTATCTCTTTTATATTCTTCTCTTCTTTCAATGATTGCTAAAGTTTTACTTTTTAATTTATCGTTAATCTCTAATTCGTAAGCAAGAGATAAACCTGCGCAACCTCCTCCAATTATTACGTAATCAAACTCTTTCATCTAAATTTATTTCCTCATAAATCAAATTGTGATCATGAACAATAGTATCAATTTTTTTATTAACTAAAGATAATTTAATTAAGTCATATATTGACAAGAATGTTTCTAAGATTTTTTCAATATTTGAAACATATATTTTTCCTGAGTCTCTATAATTTTTAATATTTTTTTTATCTAAAATTTTATAACCTATTTTTCTGTATACTCTTCTAGCCACAAGAATACTAAATCGAAAACTAATAGGAATATCTTTTATTGAAAAAAAAGAGTTAGCATAAAAATTATCAGCTAATTTAATTGTTGAAGATATTTCTTCAAAACATTCATTTATATATGATCTGTTATTCTTAGAGTCTTCAATTACATCTCTAGATATGTTGGTGAGCTGCATAGCAATTCCAAGATCAATTGCTGACTTAAGTGAGCTTTTTTTACTAACATTTAATATTTTTGCCATCATTAATCCAACTGTCCCAGCAACTCTGTAAGAATAAACCAATAACTCTTTTTTTGAATTTAATTTAACTTGTTGTTTTATATCTGATTTAATACCATCAAATAAATCATTAATGATATTTAAAGAAATATTGAATTCATCTACAAGGTTCCACATCTCTTTAATAATAGGTTCATCAAAATTTTTTTGTTTAAAATTATTTTCAAATTTCTCAAATTCTTTTTGTTTTATTTCAACTACATTATCGTCATCTGCTATATTATCTGCAATTCTACAAAAATCATATAAAGCTGAACATTTTTTATATGTTCTTTTGGGTAAAAAAAAACCAGCCCAACTAAATGACTTTGCGTAAACTGATAAAAAATTTTTGTCAGACATTACAGGATTTTATCTAAAACTTTTGCCGACGAGAGAACACCTGGTACCCCAGCTCCTGGATGTGTGCCTGCGCCAACAAAAAAAAGCCCATCATAAACTTCTGATTTATTATGAAATCTAAAATATGCTGATTGAGAAAATTTTGGTTGAATTGAAAAACCAGATCCATATTTAGTATTAAGATCTTTTTCAAAGTAATCAGGTGTTAAATAAAAATCTTCAACAATATTTTCTCGAAGTTTTGGCATTAAATCATTTTCCATTTTTTTAATTACTAAATTCTTGATTTTTTCTCCTTCAATGGACCAATCAATATTAGATTGGTTGTTTGGTACCGGCACTAAAACATAGAAACAATCTTGTCCTTCTGGCGCCATAGATGCGTCGGTGGCTGAAGGTCTATGAAGATAATAGCTTATATCATCATTTAATTTTTTCTTATCAAATATATCATCAAGATGTTCTTTATATTTGTTACCAAATTTTATTGTATGATGTTCAATATTTTCATATTTTTTTTTGGTTCCAAAATAATAAACAAATAAGCCCATTGAATATTCCATCCTTTTTTTTTTCCATTTAAATAATAATGAATTGTTCGCTCTTTCATCTAACATTTTTTCATATACTGCTGGTGGATCTGCATTACAAATAACATTATTAGCCTCAATAATAGTTTCATTATCTAATTTAATACCTGTTATCTTATTTTTATTGGTATTAATTTTAATTACTTCATGGCCATTAATTATTTGTATACCAACTTCATTCATCAATTTCTCAAAACCTCTTATAATATTTCCTGTTCCACCCATCGAATAATGTATTCCCCATTTTTTTTCTAAGTATAAAATTAATCCATATATTGAAGTTGTTGTGAAGGGATTTCCTCCTACTAAAAGAGGATGCATGCTAAGCATTCTCCTCAATTTTTCATCTTTTATATAAGACGAAACTAATGAATAAACAGATTTATAGCTTTTGAGTTTTAATAAAGCTGGCAATTGTTGTATCATAACAAAAGGCTTATCAAAGGGAATATCTGCCAATTCCAAAAAACCTTTATCAAATATCTTTTTAGTAAAATTGACTAATTGTTCATAACCCAAGACATCTTCTTTATTTATTTTCTCAATCTGATTTTTCATTTCTATTTCGTTACCTGAATAATTAAATTTGGATCCATCCTCAAAAATAAATTGATACCAAATTTTAAGTGGAGCTAATTCAATATAATCTTTAGGATCCTTATTAAATAATTCAAATAATTCATTGATCAAATAAGGTGCTGTTATTACAGTTGGGCCACCATCATAAGTAAATCCATTTTTCTCAAACACTCTTGCTCTACCCCCAAGATCTGAATGTTTTTCAATAATAGTTACCTTATGACCTTTAGCTTTTAATCTAAGGGCTGAAGCTATCCCCCCAAAACCAGAACCTATTACAACAGATTTCATTTTTACAATCTATAACTTTTTAGAAAAATTGTAAGACTATTATGAGTTAATTTTTTTTAACTCTTCTTTAGTTTCTTTTAAGTTTTTTTGAAATACAGTATCAAGCTTAGATTTATCGACTGAAGTAGTAATAATTTTCTTTACTGAGTCCACAGCAATTTTTATGGACGCATCTTTTATTTCTTTGATCGCCGCTTCTTTCATTTGTCTAATTTTATTTTCTGCTAAGTTTTTTTTAATTTCTGATGATTTATGAAATTTATCATTTAATTCAATTATCAATTTATCAGCATCTTTCTGTGCTTCTTCTAATATTTCATTACTTACAGATTGAGCGGTATCTAGTTTATTTTGAGCATTATCAACTAAAGTTTTTGCTTCAGTTCTCAATTTTTCACTTTCTTCAATTTCATTTTTGATATCAGAGATCATCTTATCTAGTATCTGACTAATTTTTTTGGGAATTTTTAAATATATTAAAACTCCAAAAAAAATTATAAATGATACAGCTACCCAAAATGTTGCATCAATAACCATAATATTTATTTCCATTCTTTTTAGATAAGTCGTCAACAATAGCTGATATACTGCTATTATTTACTTCAGCACCTAAAAACTTATGTATTAACTCTGACGATGTTTCGACTGCTATCTTACTAATTTTATCAGGTGCATTCTTACGCAAAATTTTAATTTCTTCCTCTACTTTACTAATCTCCTCATCGATTTGTTTATCCAGTATATCTCTTTTATTATTAATATCCTTTATTGCTTTTTCTCTAGATTGATTGAATATAGCTTTTGCCTTTAACTTACTTTTAGAAACAAATTCCTCATACGCTCTATATTTGACCTCACAATCTTCTCTCTGTTTGTCTGCAGCCTCAATATTTTCTAATATTTTAGATTTTCTAGACTCTAAATTATCACTTATCTTAGGAAGCACTAATTTAGATAATGCTAAATATAATGTTCCAAAAGTAAGTATTAACCAAAAGATCTGTGATATCCAAAATTCTGGATTTAATTGAGGCATACCTCCACTTTCAGCTGCAAAAACTTCTTTAAAAAATAGAAAGCTAAAAAATATTGACTGAAAATATATTTTTCTAATCATCAAGTCTAGAATGCGAAAAGAATGATTAACGCAACTACCAATCCAAATAATCCTGTGGCCTCTGCAAGTGCAAATCCTAAAAGTAAATTAGGAAATTGTTTTTGGGCAGCAGAAGGATTCCTCATTGCTCCCGACAAGTAGTTTCCAAAAATTATTCCTATACCAACACCGGCACCAGCTAAAGCAATAGCCGCTAAACCTGCTCCGATCATTTTTGCTGCTTCTAATTCCATTATATCCTCCTATGTTAATTAATGGTGTAAATTTAATGCATCATTTAAATAGATGCATGTTAAGATTGCAAAAACATATGCTTGAAGAAAAGCAACTAAGATCTCCAAACCAGTTAAAGCAACCGAAAAACTTAGTGGAAGCCATCCACCAACTATTCCAAGACTAATTACAAAGCCTCCGAATACTTTCATCATTGTATGACCAGCCATCATATTGGCAAATAGTCTTACAGATAGACTTATTGGTCTACTTAAATAAGAAATAATTTCTATAATTACAATTAGTGGAAGTAAAACAGCTGGCACACCGCTTGGAACAAATAATTTTAAATAACCAAGCCCATGTTTAATAAATCCAATTACTGTTACCCCAATAAAAATAAATGCAGCTAATACAAAGGTTACGATGATATGACTTGTTACTGTAAATGTATAAGGTATCATTCCGAACATATTACAAAAAAGAACAAACATAAATAGTGAAAAAATAAATGAGAAATAAGGTTTTGCCTTTGACCCGGCTGTATCGTTAATCATTTTAGCTACAAAAGTATAACTTAGCTCTCCTAATAATTGAAACTTATTTGGTAAAATTGTATTTTTTTTTGATCCTATATTGAAAATTAATAAAATTGCAAAAGTGCTAATTATCATAAACAAACTTGCGTTAGTAAATGATATATCAAATTCACCTAATTTTATTTCAGGTCCAATTCTATATACGTTGAATTGGCTCATAGGATTTGCTGCCATAATAATTATCTATTTTTGCATATTTTTTGCAGATCTGATCACATTTGTTATTCCGGCAACCACACCTACAAAAAAAAATATTAATATAAACCATGGTTTAGTACCAAAGGTCTTATCAAAAATAAACCCAATAATTGTCCCTACTGCTACTGCAGCAACCAATTCAGTGCTTAATTTAAAGGCTGATCCAATTGGCGAGGTTTTATTTGTCTTCTCATTATAATTTTTAGTCTCAATCTTCTTTTTTGCAATCTCCAAGCGAGTTTTAAACTGATCTTTAGGCATTATATTAATTTATTGTAAGTTTAAGCAACCATACCTTCTGCCTTTTGTAAATCAACAGCTACTAGTTGACTAATTCCTTTTTCAGGCATTGTAACGCCGTAAAGTCTATTCATTTTAGACATTGTTAATGCATGGTGAGTCACAATAATAAATTTTGTATTTGTTATTTTAATAAGTTCCTCAAGTAAGCTACAAAATCTAGTTACATTTGCATCATCCAACGGTGCATCGACCTCGTCTAAGACACAGATTGGAGAGGGGTTAGTTAGAAAAACTGCAAAAATTAACGATAAGGCAGTAAGAGCCTGTTCTCCACCAGATAATAAAGTTATTGATTGAAGTCTTTTACCTGGAGGACTGACTAACATTTCAAGGCCAGCCTCTAAAGGATCGTCTGAGTCAATTAATTCAAGTTTAGCAGTTCCTCCATTAAAAAGCTTAGTATAAACTTCATTAAATTTTCTGTTAACTTTTTCAAATGCATCGATCAATCTTTCTCTTCCTTTCTGGTTCAGTTCATTAATACTTTGCTTTAATTTTATTATTGCAGTTACTAAATCAGATCGGTCTTGTTCCATTTTTTTAATTTCTTCTTCATACTTACTTGTTTCTTCATCAGCTTTAAGATTTACAGAACCTAATTTTTCTCTTTCTTGCTTCTTTTTATCCAGCGCATCTTCCTGAACAACAGAATTAGGTAAATCTTCTAAACCATTTAAATTTGATCTTTCCAAAATATTATCTTCTTTTAAATTAAGTTCAGAATCTATTCTATCTAGTAAATCATTTTTTCTTTTTTGTAGCCCTTCAATTGTTGCACTTGAACTTGCTTTTCTTTCTCTAATTTGAATTGATTGTTCTTGAATTTCATTTAATTTTATTCTTAAAGTTTCAAGTTGTTTGTCAGTCTCTTCAATTACATAGTCATTATCAATTTTTTCTTTATCAGAAATTCTTAAATTTTCTGAAATTTGACCTTTTCTTTCTGCTTGTAACCTAGGTTGGTTGTCTAGCTCTTTTAATTGATCTAATAATTTATTTTTTCTGTCAGTTAATTCACCAACCATTTTTTCAGAATTAGACAATAAATTCTTCCAACTTTCGATTTCAGTTTCAATAGTCTTAATTCTTTCATTTCGTTTTATAGACTCGTTTTTAATTGACTGATTTTTACTATATGCATCTGCATATTTTTCTTGAAGTTGTTTTATATTATTTGATTTTTCATTTACAGTTAATAATTCCTTTCTGGATTTTTCATTTTTTAAATCATCTAAAAAATTTTCAAGTTCCATATTACATCTATCCAAAAGAGTGAATGCTTGATTTATTTCATTAGTATCAATTAACTCTTTCACTCTATTGATTGTATTTTTAACATTTTTAATTGGTCCAACACTTATATTTATTGTTCCATCAGCAATATTATTTACCACTTCATCTATTGATTCTTGCTCATTTTTTAACTTTTTTTTTGCACTTTCCAATTCTTCATTGGATAATTTTTCAGTTTCGAAATATTTAGAGTCTACTTCTATTAATTCAGATTTCTCCTCTTTCAGTCTTTTTTTATTAGAATTAGCATCAATTATAATTCCTTTTTCTCTAGATATATCTTCATCCAAAGTCTGAAGAGATCTTTTAATAGTTTCAATCTCATCCTGAGTTCTTGAATTTTCTTCATCTAAACTTTGTAATTCTAAATTAAGTCTTTGAATTTTTGATAAATTTTCAATGTTTTTTTCACGCAGTGGTGAAACTTTATCAGAAGCTGTCTTTATTAAACCTTCAAGTTCTGTTATTTTTTTGTTGAAATTTTCTACCTCTCCTTCTGTTTCAGTATTAATTTCATTTTCAATTCGTATTTCCTTATCAATCTCCAATAATTTTAAATAGTAAAGGCCTGCCTCTATTTTTTTTATCTCTTCAGTAATTAATTTATACTTCGAGGCTTCCTCAGCCTGTTTTTGAAGATTAGCGAGTTGTTTTTCTTGCTGTCTTCTTAGTTCATCTGCTCTTTTGAGATTATTTTCAGCAGCTCCCAACCTCAACTCAGCTTCATGCCTTCTTACATGTAAGCCTGAAATTCCAGCAGCCTCTTCTAAGATTGCTCTTCGATCAGTTGGTTTCGCAGTTACTAGCGCACCAATACGTCCTTGACTTATCATTGAAGGAGAATGAGCACCGGTTGATAAATCTGCAAAAAACATTTGAGCATCTCTTGCTCTAACTTCTTTATCATTAATATAAAATCTTGAACCTTTATCTTTTTCGATTTTTCTTCTTATATGAATTTCATTAAGTTCACGATACTGAACTGGCCCCTCATTGTTTTCATTTTCAACTGATACAGAAACCTCAGCAATATTTTTAGATGCCTTATTTGAGGTACCTGAGAAAATCACATCTTCCATTCCAGATCCTCTCATACTTTTTGCAGAAGTTTCACCCATTACCCATCTTAAAGACTCTACAATATTTGATTTACCACATCCATTAGGTCCAACTATTCCTGTTAAACCCTCTTCTATTAAGAAATTCGTTTTGTCAGCAAATGATTTAAATCCATTTAGTTGGATTTTTTTAAACTCCATGAGCTAACTTATATCAGTTTTTCTAACGCTTTTTTTAAATTTTTATAATTTAGAGATTTTTCGAACTTTTCGTTATTAATTATTATCGTAGGAGTAGAATTTACTTTAAATTTTTTAACACCGTTGATTCGATCATTTAATACAAAATCTTCAAGTTTCTTGTTATTAATACATTTATTGAAATCAACATTAATACCTTCCGCAATTAAAAAATTTTTTAAATAATCATTTGCCTCTTCAGCAGTACTGCCTTTAACCCATTTTTTTTGATTCAAAAATAATATATCTAAAATATTTGAGCCCCCATCATTTTTGCATTGAGATATTTTTGAGGCATTAAATGCCGCCATATCGAGAGGAAAGTGTCTGAATTCAATTTTAGCTAGACCAGTATCTATATATTCTTCTTTTAGCTGGGGATATACATCTTTATGAAAATTTGCACAGTGACTACAAGTTAATGACTCAAAAGCAATTATAGTTATTTTTGCATTTTGATTACCCACAAATATTCTTTTTATATCTTCAGCATTGATATTTGTTATGAATGCAAAAAATATTAATACAAATATTGAAATTTTATTCATTTTTCTCTAAACACCCTAGTCAGCTCGGTAAGTGATTTTTTAATTTTCTCATTTTTTATATCTTTAATTTTATTATGATATTTATCAATTGTGACATTTTCTCGATTTAAGTCTATTTTTGTATAAAATTTATTTTCATCTGCAAAACTAATGAATTTTAGTTTTTCTACTACTGAATAACCAAAAAAATTATTCATTTTGTCTATAATTTTTTTTTTGGAATATTCTATATCTATCTCATTGCCCCTTTTAACCATTACAACAAGAGTACTAACTCCAAATTTATTTGAATTTTTAAATTTTTTTGGGTAACAAACATTAAAAAGATCTTCACCAACAATGTATTTCCAGTTATTAAGCGTTTCAGAATAAATATGTCCTTTTTTGTTAATAATTTTTTTTATTTTCTTAGGCAAAGTGTCTTTAAAAGATCTTAAGCCTTGAATGGAGACATTTCTCTGCTTAGTATTATTTTTAAATTGCATATGAAAGATCAAATAATAACAAATAAAATTCTTAATTGGTATGACATTAATAAGCGAGTTTTACCTTGGAGAAAAAATGTCTCTCATAAAAAAAAGCAATATTACACACTAGTTAGTGAATTTATGTTACAGCAAACTCAGGTTGCAACAGTTATCCCTTACTTTAATAGATTTATAAAAAATATTCCTGACTTAGAGACTTTAGCAAATTTTGAAAATCATAAACTGATTAAGCTTTGGGAGGGGCTTGGCTATTATTCTAGGGTTAAAAATTTAAAAAAAACTGCGCAATTAGTTATCAAAAAATTTGACAAAAAACTTCCAAGAAAATATATAGAATTAAAATCTCTTCCAGGTATTGGTGATTACACTGCTAGTGCAATATCAGCTATAGCTTTCAATAAACCTATTATTCCTTTAGATGGAAACATAGAAAGAGTTCTAAAAAGATACTTGTACTTAAAAAAAGAAAATGAAATTAATAAAGAGAACTTAATTGAGAAAAAAAAAATTTTTGGACAATCAAATAGAGCATGTGATTATGCTCAGGCCTTAATGGAACTAGGAGCTTTAATTTGCAAACCGAATAATCCTCATTGTGAAAAATGTCCAATTTCAAATAAATGTATTGCTTTAAAAAAAAAAGATTTCTTACTTACTAAAATAAAAAAAAAAAGTAATGATAAATATTATTTGTTAAAAGTTTATAAAGATAAAAGTAAATATCTTTTGATTAAAAATACTAAATTTAATTTTTTGAAAAATTTTAGTATTTTTCCTATGCAAGAATTATCAAAGCCTATTAGATCAACAGATATAGTTAATTTTAAGATGTCTAACATGAACATGAATATAAAAATTGAACATAAAAATAAAGTAGGTTCTTTGCCAACCTCACATTGGGTCGATCCCAAGAAGTTAAAAAACTATACATTGCCAACTTTTACAAAAAGAATTGTTAGATACCTAGAAAGTAATAAATGAAAAAAATTGGAATTATAGGAGCAGGAATTTCAGGTTTATTTATTGCTAATTTATTTAAAGAAAATCCCAATTATCAAGTTACAATATTTGAAAAAAAGCACTCAATAGAGTTAGAGGAGGGGTATGGGATTCAACTTTCAACTAATAGTATCAGGCTTTTAAATAAAATTGGATTTAATGAAATAGAAAAGAAGGAAAAGTTTAATCCTAAAAAAATTGATTTTTATGATATTAAAAATCAAAAAAAAATATCTGATTTGAATATTTCTGAATACAATTCTGAGGATTGTAAATACACCACAATGAAAAGATCTATATTAGTTAAATTTTTAAAAAATAGATTAGATGAGCAGGTTGTAAAATATGAACATAGTATTGAGAAAATCGAAAAAAAAAATGATCAAATAAATTTAACTTTTAATAACAATCAAAATTTTATTTGTGACCATCTAATTATTTCTGATGGTATTTTTTCTAAAGGAAAATCCTTAATTTCTAATAATCAAATTCAACCAACTTATAATAATTGTATTGCAATTAGAGGTAAAATTTCACGAGCTAACTTAAATAATTTAGATGAAATGAATATTTCCTTATTCATAGGTCCTGATTTACATTATGTTATATACCCAATTGATAACATTACTGGAGAATTTAATTTTATTGGTGTTTTAAAGTATCAATTAACTGTAAATGATCTGAAAAACTATAGCCTTTTTGAGCAAAAAGCCTTTATCGAGGGAATTAAAAACAAATTACAAAACAAAATTTCATCTTCAATTTTAAGTAACGTCACTAACATCAAGTGTTTTCCAGTTTTTGTTAGTAAAGATTTTCATAAATCAGTTGAAAATATTCATCTTGTTGGAGACGCCTTTTTTGCCTTTCCACCTTCTTTTGCACAAGGAGCATCACAATCTATTGAAGGAGCATCAGAATTATTTGAAAGCATCATAAATAGCAAAACTGATTACCATAGTAATAGAGTTTCAAGAGTAAAAATGATTAATAATAGATCAAAACTAAATCAATTTGCTTTTCATGTATCAAATCCAATTATACTGTTCTTTAGGAATATGGGATTAAAAATATTAACTAAGAACAAAAAATTCCTAGAAAATTATTTAGGAAAAATTTACAATAATTAATTTTTTGAGATTAATCTTTGTCTCAAGTAGTCTATTGGATATATTCTGCCATTAATATCACAATGCCAATATGTCCATCCATTGCAACTTTCAGCACCTAAAATAGTAGCTGCAACTTTATGAATAGATCCTTCAGATTGGTTATGTTTAATACTTCCATCTACTAAAATTTTTGCGGAAATTTTTTTCTTATTATCAAAAATATTAGTACCTGGCTTTATTATCCCAAGCTCTACTAATGATCCAAATGGTATCCTAGGTTTTGATCTATTATTTTTAAGAGTATCAAGTAAATCATCTTCAATAGGTTTTGCATTTTTAATTCTTTTTTCTGCAGCTTTAAAATAATTTTTTTCTTTTTCTATGCCAAAATAATTTCTTCCAAGTTTTTTTGCAACTGTTGCTGTTGTTCCTGAACCTAAAAAAGGATCTAAAATCATGTCATCTTTATTTGTAGATGCTAATAAAATTCTATGAAGTAAAGCCTCTGGTTTTTGAGTTGAATGAACTTTTTTGCCATTTTTCTTCAATCTTTCTGCACCACTGCAAATTGGAAGATCCCAGTTTGATCTCATTTGCAAATCATCATTTAAACATTTTAATGATTGGTAATTAAATGTATATTTTGATTTTTCACTTTTAGATGCCCAAATCAAAGTTTCATGAGCGTTGGTGAACCTAGTTCCTCTAAAATTAGGCATTGGATTATTTTTATTCCATATTACATCATTTAAAATCCAAAAACCTAAATTTTGAATTACAGTCCCAACTCTAAAAATATTGTGATAACTTCCGATAACCCAAATCGCACCATCTTTTTTTAAAATTCTTCTACACTCTAATAACCACTGATATGTGAACTCGTCATATTTTTTGAAATTTTCAAATTGATCCCATTTATCATTTACAGCATTAACTTTAGTTCTGTCTGGCCTTATCAATTCACATTTTAATTGAAGATTATATGGAGGATCTGCAAAAATTAGATCAAAAGTTTCACTGGGAATTTTTTTTAATTCTTTAAGGCTATCTCCGTTTATAATTTTATTATTAAATTCAGATTTCATTTTTAAAAAATAATTAGACTCCATATAGATTCTGTGGTCAACCTGAGATTGAAATATTTAGAGTCGATTTGTGTGGCTTAAGTTAACAGTAACTAGATATTGTGTTTATTAATTTTGGATGCTGGTGAGAAAGTTTTTCTGTGGTGCTTAGTAATACCAATTTTTTTTATTGCTTTTAAATGATGTTTAGTTCCATATCCAAAATTTTGATCCCAATTATATCCTTTATTTTTTTTTGCTAATGTTATTATAAATTTGTCTCTAGTCACTTTAGCAATAATTGATGCTGCTGAAATAGCAGGTATCTTTTGGTCACCTTTTACGACTGCTCTTAAGTTATAATTTTTTAAATCTGGTATTTTATTTCCATCAACCAAAACATATGAAGGTTTTTTTTTGAGTTTTTTTATTGCTCTTTTCATAGCAAGTAAGCTTGCCTCAAGAATATTAATTTTATCTATCTCTTTTACAGAAGCCTTACCTATCGCCCAAACAGAATTTTTTTTAATGTAACTAAATAAAACTTCTCTTTTTTCTTTTGTTAATGTTTTAGAGTCTTTGAGTATCTTTAAATTAATTGATTTATCAAGAATAACAGCTGCAGCATAAACTGGTCCAATTAAACTGCCTCTACCAACCTCATCTACACCTGCAAAAATTTTCATTAAATCTTTAAATTTAAGTCTTTAATTTTTTGTCTTATTTTTTTTAAATCTTCCCAAGAAAATTTTTTATTTTCAGGAAATCTAATTAGGTATGATGGATTAAATGATATTATAAATGGATATGTTGTATTATTAAGTATCACTTCTTTCCATTTCCCTCTTTCAGAAGATACTTTGCCACCAATGCCTGTTAAGGCTTCCATTGCCGACCCTCCTAATAAAACGATAATTTTAGGATTAATTATTGTAATATGCTTCTTTAAAAAAATTGAATACCTCTTTATTTCTTGTGATGTTGGCTTTCGATCTTCAGGAGGTCTAAAGTTAACTGCATATGTGCAATAAGTATTTTTTCTTTTAATTTCTATTGCTGCGAGCATTTTATTCAGTAGCTCACCAATTTCGCCACTAAAAATTGTTGCTAATTTGTCTTCCTCTAAACCTGGTGACTCACCAATAATCATAATTGGACTGTTTATATCTCCCTCGCCAAAGATAATATTTTTTGAATTATCTTTTAAATTACAATTTTCAATTGAATTTATTTGTTCTTTTAATTCCTCTATTAATTTATTTTTGTTTTTAAAATCATCTTGAATCTTATTTTTAATGATATTCAATCTATTTATTGGTTTATCAGTAAATTGAAATTTTGCTTCTATTTTATCGATTAATATTTTGTCTAATTTGCCTTTTTGATTTATCGTTTTTTTAGACATAGAATGATTGAATGTTTAATAAATTTATTAAATTATTATTGTCCATACTAATAATCTATCAGACACCTGTATATTCTAAAAGTACTAGTTTAAATGAAATTAATTCAAGAAACCTATCAAATTATTTTTCTGGCATTGTAGCTTTTGAAAACAAAGATAATGCAGATGCATTAAGGTTTTTTAATTCCTCTACAATTTTATTAAATAAACATGATATTTTTTTACAGCGATATATATATTCTTTAGTAATAGATGACAAAATTCCTCAAGCTATAAATATCATTAAAAAAAATAGTAAAAACAATAGCATTGATTTTTTTAATGCTTACTTACTACTTACAATTGATAGTCTGAAAAAAAACGATTTTAAAAAAGCTGAAAATTATTTAAATAATATTATAAAACTTCAAAAATATGATAATTTTAACCAGGTAATATCTGAAATACTTAAGGACACAATTTATACTTTTAGTGAAAAAAAAATTTTAAACAAAAAAAAGAATTTTGGTAATATATCTCTCATTTCACAAGCTTTTCAAAGATGCTATTTAAAAAAAGATACAACTCAGTCTTCATTCATAAATTTAATTAATGATCAAAATGGAGACTATTCAAGATATATATTTTTTTATGCGAACTATTTAATTGAAAACAAAAAAATACACGAAGTTAAAAAAATTTACGAAGATATAGAGTATATTAATAGCACGTTATTATTATCTCAAAGTAAAAAGTGGGTCGAAAATGAGAGCTATAAAAATTTCACAAAAATATTTTCATGTAATAACCATAATGATATTATAAGTGAATATTTATTTTTATTTTCCAACCTATATGCATCAAATGAAGACCTCGAAAAATCAAATTTTTACTTAAATTTATCAAATTATTTAAACCCTAAGTTTAAATTTAATCTTTCTTTAGCTGCTGAAAATTATTATGCAACAAATCAATACGATAAAGTTAAAAAAGCAATAGAAAATTTTGATAATAAAGATGAATTTTTTTATTGGTTCAGAACCAAGAAAGAAGCTCAAATTATTATTAAAGAAAAGGGAGAGGATCAAGGGATTAATTTTATTAGCTCAAAATTTGATAAAATTCCAAATCCAAATTTTAAAATAATTTTTGATATTGCAAATTTTTATAAAAATTCAAAAAAATACGAAAAGGCTATTGAGTATTATTCAAAAATAATATCAACACTGAATGAAGGTTCAAAGATTAAATCCGATTTACTGTACAGAAGAGGTGGAAGTTTTGAAAGATTAAAAAGATACAAAGAATCAGATAGAGATTTACTTTATTCAATGAAACTTAATCCCAATGATGCTTATGCTTTAAATTATTTAGCTTATTCTTGGCTTGAAAGAGACTATAAAATTGATGAGGCTATGGATATGCTGAAAAAGGCTTATTCAATTGAAAGTGATGATCCATACATAATAGACTCTATTGGATGGGCATATTATTTGATGGATGATTATTTTGAAGCAGAAAAATATATGAGAAGAGCAGTAGAATTAATGCCCGATGATCCAATAGTGAATGATCATTATGGAGATATTTTATGGAAACTTAACAGAAAGCTACAAGCAAGATATTTTTGGAATAATGTTTTAGGTTTTTCTGATACCGATGATGAAGTAAAAAAAAAAATTAATATCAAATTAATATATGGTTTAAAAAATTCACAAAATGAACATACATAAAATAAAATCATTTGCTAAAATCAATTTAGCACTAAATGTAATAGGAAAGATTAAAAATTTACATAAGATTGAAAGTATTTTTTCATTTATAAATCTTTATGATTTGATTTTAATAAAAAAGATTAGTAGCCCCAAGCATAAGATTTTTTTTTGTGGAAAATTTTCTAGTAATATTAAAAAAGTCAACACTGTAACTAAGTTATTGGATATTTTAGATAAAAAAAAATTATTAAAAAATAACAAATTTTATATAAAGATAAAAAAAAACATTCCTCAAAAATCTGGTCTAGGTGGAGGATCAATGAATGCAGCCAATATTTTGAATTTTTTGCATAAAAGGAAATTCATAAATGTTTCACAAAAACAAATAATCAAAATTTCTAAATTAGTAGGTTCAGATGTAAATTTGGGTTTAGAGTCGACAAGTGGAATTATAAACTCCAAAGGTATTATAAAAAGGTTTGATAACTCACCTAAGTTTTTTATTTTACTTACAAAACCTGTATTTGGATGCTCAACAAAAAAAATTTATTCTAAAGTGAAAAAATTTACTAAATCAAAATACAATTCACCTAAAAAGTCTATGTTTTCTCAGAAATATTTAAAATCTCAAAAAAATGATTTAGAAAAAATTGCTTTTTTTTCTTATTTTAAACTACAAAAAATTAAAAATTTTTTAATGAATTCTAGTAACCCATTATTTGTAAGAATGACAGGCTCAGGTTCTGTAATTGTTGCCTATTACCTATCAAATCTAGATTCTGTGATAGCTAAAGCAAGATTTAAAAGAAAATTTAAAAATTATTGGTGCATTACATCAAAAACTATATGATTATTTTTTTTTTATGTTATACGAAATTAATATTGGGGCGTAGCCAAGCGGTAAGGCACTGGTTTTTGGTACCGGCATCCTAGGTTCGAATCCTAGCGCCCCAGCCACTTATGATAAATTTTTTTGATAGAATATTTTCTAGAACTCAAAATCTTAACAATATTGGTAGTAAATTAAGGGCATTAACTAATCAAAAATCTACTAATAAAATTTTTAAAGCAATTAATGGATATTCTGAAAATAGTGAAGTTAGATACGTAGGCGGGTGTATTAGGAGAGTTATAAAAAATGAGACTATCGATGATATTGACTTAGCAACAAATTTGAATCCCAATCAAGTATGCGACGCCTTAAAGAAAAAAGAAATTGATTATTATGAAACTGGAAAAAAACATGGAACAATCACTGCAACTATAAATGAACAAAAATATGAAATTACAACCTTAAGAAAAGATATAAAAACAGATGGTAGGCATGCAGAAGTAGAATTTTCTTTAGATTGGAAAGAGGATGCTTCGAGAAGAGACTTTTCAATTAATTCAATTTATTCTGATGGAGATGGTAATTTATTTGATCCGAACAATGGTAAAAAAGATTTAGATGAGGGTATAATAAATTTTATAGGAGATCCGGATGTTAGAATTAAAGAGGACTACCTCAGAATTCTTAGATATATTCGATTTTTTTTAAATTACTCAAAAAAAAAACATAATCCAGATATTATTAGAATTATTAAAAGAAACATAAAGGGAGTTTACAACTTGTCATCTGAAAGGTTATTAGATGAATTAAAAAAAATTTTTAAATCTGAGAAATTCACTGAGTTATTCCATGATAAAGATAGTCTAGAATTAATTGAAATTATTTTTCCTCAATTAAAAAGATTAGATAGATTTAAAAAACTAAACTCTTTTGCTGAAAAAAATTTAGATAAAATTGACTTTATTTTTTTATTATCATTATTCATAATTGATGGAACTGATAATACAGATTATTTTTTTTTCAAATTTAAAATTTCAAAAAAAAATCAAAAAAGAATAAAAATAATCGACTCATTTTATAAAGATAAAATAAATATTAAAAGCTTAGGGCAAAAAAATTTAGATAAAATTTTATACTTTAATGGCAGACAGGCAGTATTAGATATAATTTATTACAAGTTGTTTACTTCTAATAAAGTTGAAAAAAATTTAATAAAAATTGTTGAAATTTATAAGCATAAAGACATTCCAGATATGCCTATAGTTGCTAATGATTTAATGAATAAATATCAAATTAAAGAGGGAAAATTACTAGGTAATAAACTAAAGATGTTAGAAGAAACTTGGATACAAAATGGTTTTGTGATTACTGAAAAACAAATTCAAAAAATCATTAAAAATTAAATATACTTTACGTCTTTTATTTCAAAATTTTTAACTCCCGCAGGGGTATTTATTTCAACTAAGTCAGTTTTATTTTTTCCAATTAATCCTTTACCAATTGGAGATTGAAAAAAAATTAATTTCTTCTTCAAGTCCGCCTCATCTTTTCCAACAATTTTATAATTTATTCTTTCTCCGTTATCTAAATTTTCTAGAAATACTGTAGAACCAAAAATAACCTTTCCTTCATTATTTAGTTTTGTTACATCTATTACGTTTGCTCGAGCAATTATATCATTTATCTCTGTTATCCTACTCTCGTTATGAGACTGTTCTTCTTTTGCAGCATGATATTCTGCGTTTTCTTTTAAATCTCCATGCGACCTGGCTTCTGAAATAGCGTTTACAATTTCTGGTCTCTTTTTTTCTTTTAAAAAAATTAATTCTTCTTTTAATTTTTTTAACCCATTTAATGTGATTGGTTCTTTATTCATTTTTATTTCCACTTAGCAATTGGGGGAAGTGACATTAATATTCCTTCTACATTTCCACCAGTTTGCAGTCCAAATTTTGTTCCTCTATCATATAATAAGTTAAATTCTGTATATCTGCCTCTTTTGATAAATTGTTTCTCTTTATCTTTTAAAGTCCAATTTTTATTAATTTTTTTTTTAATTATATTATTAAATATCATTTGAAATGTAATACCAACATCTCTCACAAATTTGAAATCTTTTTCAAAATTATTTTTTTTATAGTCAAAAAAAATTCCACCTATTCCCCTTGGCTCGTTTCTGTGAGGAAGAAAAAAATAATCATCACACCATTTTTTGTATTTTTCATAATATTTTTTATTATGACGATCACACACAATTTTTAAAGTGTTGTGAAATTTCTTTCTTTCATGCTCATCTTTTGTTGTTGGAGTTATATCCATTCCACCCCCAAACCAATTCTGGGTTGTACATATGTACCTTGTATTAAAGTGCATAGCTGGTATATGAGGATTTTGCATATGCATAACTACAGAAATTCCTGAAGCCCAAAATCTTGGATTTGTATTTGCACCAAGAATATTTTTTTGGAATTTTTTTGGAAATTTTCCATAAACTTTAGAAAAGTTCACACCTACTTTTTCAAAAACTTGTCCATTTTCAAAAATTTTATATTCACCACCACCTTCATCTTTTTTTTTTCCTCTTTTCCACTGTGTTGATCTAAATTTTATTTTTTTTTTTTCTATTTTGGAGATGTCATCACAAATAGCATCCTGAAGTAGTTTAAACCAATTACTAGCAAGGTCTTGTTTAATATTGAGTTCCATTTTATAAAAATTTTAACTGTCTTAAACTTTCTCCTAGAACTATTGCAACTGAAGAGGCAATGTTAAGTGATCTAGTATTTTGACTCATAGGTATTTTCAAACGATTTTTAATTAACTTATGAATATTATCTGGTACTCCAGCACTCTCTCTTCCAAACAATATTGTATCCTCTGAATTAAATTTAAATTTTGTGTAGGATAGCGAACCCTTTGTTGTCATCAATATAATTCTTTGATTCTTTTTAGCCTCAAAAAATTTGGTTGAGCTTTTATGAAACTCAATATGACTTAAATCCATATAATCCATAACAACCCGCTTAAATCGCTTGTCAGTTAAAAAAAAACCACAGGGCTCTATAATTTCGAGTTTTGCCCCTAAACATGCACAAGTTCTGATAATTGCAGCTGTATTTTGTGGAATATCTGGCTCATATAATGCAATTTTAGGCCCAGTAATTAAGGAATTATGTGTCATTCTATCAGTAGTAAAAATATTATTTTATATTATATGAATTCGTATATTAAGTAATTTAAACCAAATTTAGACAATAGTAATAATAATACGAAATGTTAGAAAAAAAACCCAAAAGAAGAGATTTCCTATTCACCGCTTCATATGCAGTTGGTGCTGTGGGTGTCGGTGCAGTTGTTTGGCCCTTAATTGATCAAATGAATCCAGACGCTTCTGTTAAAGCATTAGCAAGCACTGAAGTTGATGTGAGCACTTTAAAACCAGGTAATACAATCACTGTACTTTGGAGAGGAAAACCAGTTTTTATTCGAAGAAGAACACAAGACGAAATTTCAGAGGCCAGATCTGTTAAAATGGAGGATTTGATTCATCCTGAAAAAGATGAAGACAGAGCAAAAAATCCAGAGTGGCTTGTAATGTTAGGTGTTTGTACCCACTTAGGATGTGTACCTCTGAATGATAAGGGAGATTATGACGGTTGGTTCTGTCCATGTCATGGTTCGCACTATGATACCTCAGGAAGAATTAGAAAAGGTCCAGCACCACTTAATATGGAGGTACCAAAATATGAATTTGTTAACGCTAACACAATAAAAATTGGATAAGTATTATGAGTGAACACAATTATACCCCTGCATCAAAAGTTGGTAAATGGTTCAATGATCGGCTGCCATTACTTACTCTCGCTAATCACTTAACAGATTATCCTACACCAAAAAACTTAAATTATTGGTGGACTTTTGGTGGAATATTGACCTTTTGTTTGATAACTCAAATCGTAACAGGTTTAACACTTGCGATGCATTATATAGCTCATGCTGATATGGCTTTTGAGAGTGTTGAACACATCATGAGAGATGTAAATTATGGATGGTTAATTAGATATATTCATGCAAATGGAGCGTCTATGTTTTTTCTAGCTGTTTATATCCATATTTTTAGATCATTGTTTTATGGTTCTTATAAATCTCCAAGAGAAATAATATGGATTATTGGAATAATTATTTATTTATTAATGATGGCAGCTGCGTTCATGGGTTATGTATTGCCATGGGGACAAATGAGTTTTTGGGGAGCAACTGTTATTACAAATTTGTTCAGTGCAATCCCGTTAGTTGGAGAGGGAATTGTAACTTGGTTATGGGGGGGATATTCTGTTGATAATCCAACTTTAACAAGATTTTTTACGTTACACTACCTCATTCCATTTTTAATTTTAGGACTAGTTGTTTTACATATTTGGGCATTACATGTGCCAGGTAATAATAATCCTGTTGGCATTGATATTAAAAAACCTTCAAAAGATACAGTGCCCTTTCATCCATATATTGTAATCAAAGATGGTTTTGCATTATTGATGTTCATGATTGTTTTTGCTTTTTTTGTGTTTTATTCGCCAAATATTTTAGGTCATGCTGATAATTATATTGAAGCAAACCCAATGGTCACACCAGCTCATATAGTTCCTGAATGGTATTTATTACCTTTTTATGCAATATTAAGATCTGTTCCAGATAAATTGCTTGGAGTTGTAGCAATGCTCTCAGCTATTTTAATACTGGCTGTTTTGCCTTGGTTAGATACCTCGAAAATTAGATCAGCAGTTTTTAGACCTTTATATAAACAATTTTACTGGATATTAGTCGCAGATGTTTTAGTTTTAGGTTACATGGGTGCAATGCCTGCAGAAGGACTATATTTATTAATTGCAAGAGTTGCAACTGCATATTATTTCCTTCACTTTTTAGTTGTTTTACCATTATTGGGATTTAAAGAAAGAACTTTACCTGTACCATTAAGTATAACGGAGTCAGTGCTTGGAGGTTCACCAAATTTGGCTACAGCCATGCAAAAAGAAAAAATTGACAAATTAAAGTGAAAATTTTTTCAAAATTTTGTTTGATTTTAATCTTGTTTTTTTCTTTGTTGATTAACACTAATGCGGCTGAGAAGGTTCAGTATCTTAAAACAGACTGGAGTTTTAAAGGGCTTTTTGGAAAATTTGACAGGGGATCTCTTCAAAGAGGATATCAAGTTTATACTGAAGTATGTGCTTCTTGTCATTCAATGAAATATCTGAGTTATAGAAATTTGTCTGAGAAGGGTGGACCAGAGTTTTCTCAAGAAGTTACAAAAGCTATTGCTGCTTCTTTTGAAGTAACTGATGGACCAAACGCTGATGGAGAAATGTTTGTAAGACCAGGTAAACTCTCAGATAAGTTTGTAATGCCATATGAAAATGAAAAAGCTGCTCAAGCAGCGAATGGTGGGGCATATCCCCCAGATATGTCAGTACTAGTAAAAGCTAGAGGCGGGGGTGTAGATTATATTTACTCATTATTACAGGGATATGAAGAGGCTCCAAACGGTGTTACTTTAGATGATGGTGTTTATTATAATAAATACATGATTGGCAATAAAATCAAAATGTCATCACCTTTGAGTGATGATATCGTAGAATACACCGACGGAACCC
>NTJL01000008.1 GCA_002457485.1 Pelagibacterales bacterium MED-G42 | reverse complement strand
TGAACCCAAAAAGTAAGCAATATTTATGTTCAAGCCATCCACATAACATTTATGTTGAGCTATTGTCTGATACAGGATTATTTGGGTTTCTTATGTTCATTATAGTTATAGTTTATCCTGTATTAAAATATTTTAATAATAAAGATAATTTAGGTATTTACTCAAAAATATTTTTTGCATTGTTTATAACTTATATATTTCCTTTAAAACCACATGGAAGTTTATTTACGACTTCATATGCCACAATGCTCTGGTTTTTGTACTCTTTAAATCTATATTACAATATCAATAATGAAAAAACAAATTAGTGAACCTTATGTAAGTATAATAACACCTAATTTAAATGGTGAAAAGTTTTTAGAAAAAACAATTCAATCAGTTACAAATCAAACTTCAAAAAATTACGAGTATATTTTAATCGATGGTAAATCTACAGACAGATCTGGTGAAATTATAAATAAATATATTGATAAAATTGATACGTTTATATCAGAAAAAGATGAAAGCATGTATCATGCAATTAACAAAGGGATACAAATAGCTAGAGGAGAAATTATAATCTGGATTAATTCTGATGATATACTTGATAAAAACGCTGTTTATAATGTCTCAAATTTTTTTAAAAAAAATTCTAAAGTTCAATGGATATCTGGTATCAACGGTTATATAAAAAAAAATTTTAGATTTTCAGGTATTCCATATATATATCCCAGATTTATTTTAAGGAGAGGTTATTCACATCATGCATTATGGGGATTTGTACAACAGGAAAGTGTTTCTTTTAGAAAAAGCTTATATAATAAGGTCGGTGGTTTTGATTATAAGTATAACAATTCCTGTGATTATGGATTATGGGTCAGTTTTTCAAAAATTACATTTCTTCAAACTGTTTTTTTTAAGATTGGTTTTTTTAGATCTTGGGATGGTCAGGATTCTAAAATAAATAGACTTCTCACATATAAAAGCATTGGATATAAAAATATTCCATTTTATAGCTTGAGATATATAAGAAATTTTATCTCATTTATTTTGTTACCTTATATTATTATTAAGACGTATATTTTAACAAAATAAAATAAAATGAAACTGAGATAAAAATAAGAGAATATAAAAAACTTTGACTAATGAAAAATATATAAACTGGCAAATTTATTATAAATAAATAAATCAAAATAGTTTTTACATTACCTAACTTATTAAATAATCTATGATGAAGATGGTTTTGATCACCTTTAAAAGGATTACTTTTATTTAAAATTCTTACTGTAAAAAGTCTAAGCATATCTAATCCAGGTATAAGAAGTAAAAGAAATATTTCTTCAGCATAATACAGAGAAGGTTGATAAGAATTTTCTTTTAATAGAATTATAGCAATACTAATTGAGATAAGATAATTTCCAGAGTCACCTAAAAAAACTCTATATTTAATATTTATAAATAAAAAAGATATAATAGAAACTATAAACAAGTGATAAAAGCTGAAAATTGAAGGGTTTTTCATTATAAGATATAAAAAAAAACTTAATCCTACAGTTGATGCTAACCCGTTAATTCCATCAATAAAATTAAATGCGTTTAAAAACAACAAAATACAAAGAATTGAGAATATGTAATCAAAAAAAAAATTGTTATTAAGGTAAATATTATTATTGTAAAAAAAATATAGACTATTTATTTTAAGCTCTGAGTCTATGCCGACTCCTATGAAGCAAATAATTATACTTAAAATCATTCTAAGGTTGGGATTAAGATTTTTTATATCATCTATGAGAGCAATTAAGAAGAATGAAAAAACTAAAAAAAAATTAAAAAAATTACTTTGAAATTTATCTGTTAAAATTAAAATAATTACGTTTAAACATAAACTTGTAATTAAAAAAATACCTCCAAATAATAAAGCCTTTTTTTTATGAATACTTTTGTCATTTGGAAAATCAATAAGTTTTAATTTTGTACAAATTTTATTCCTAAAAAAAAATAAAAAAAAAAGTATTAAAAAAGATAAAATATAATATACTAAAAATTGCATATTATTTTTTTAATAAATCTTTTTGCAAAAAAATTTGAAACACTACAAAGAAAAATATTTATAGTATGGATATTCAACCCGTAAGAATTAGTCAAATTTTTATCTATAATTAAACAATCACCATATTTATTTGAAATTTTTTTATTAAATTCAACGTGTTCGCAATTTTTCCCATTATTGCTATCATATGTAAACTCAATAACTTTATTTAATCTATATATTGCCATTCCACCATAAGCAGAAATTACTCTAATTTTTTGTGATTTTATAAAGTAATTAATTAACATAAATTTACCTATTAATTTATAAAATGTTTTTTTAATATTTTTTTTGTATTTGTAAATTTTAAATAATTCTTCAAAACAATCATAATTAATCAAATCTTTAATTCTCAATGTCCAAATATCATAATAGAACATTCTTTGTGTAGGAAAAATACCTATAAATTCCTGATTTTGTGAAATAGTTTTTTCTAATTTATCTGAATTTAGATTGTTATTAACTCCTCCACAATCTAGTACAATCATAAAGTCAAAATTTAATAATTTATCATTATTTTTTATATATTTTAAATATTCATTCCTGCTTATTGCTAACCTAGCAACCCTATTACTGATATGTTTTAAACTTTTGTTAAGCAAAATTCCTTTTTTATTTTGTAAAAATTTTTTTATCAAAATATTTGAGTTATCAGATGAGTCTGACTCTACAAAAATTATAAAATAATCCTTAAATGATTTTGTTATTTTATCTAAAGTCTTAAATAGACTTTTAATATTTGATGACTCATTTTTTACTGGGATACAAAAAACGGCTGTTTTATCAATCATCTATATAACAACATTTATAATAAAATTTTACAATTTCTATAAGAATATTACTCTTTTTTTTCAAAATCTTTATACCTTTTGTTTGCATTTAAAAAGAAGGAGAATATATTACATTTATTTTTTCAATTATAATTCGCAAGTTAGTATATGAATAAATTCTTAGTTGTCGGTGCAGGGGGCTTTATTGGGGGTCATTTTATTAATAGACTTTTAAATGAAGGCAATTTGGTCAGAGCAGTTGATGTAAAACCACTCGATTTTTGGTTTCAAAAATTTGATAAAATAGATAATCATTCTCTAGATATGCAAGAGTATAAAAATTGTTTAAAGATGTCTGAGGATATGGATTATGTAATCAATTTAGCATGTAATATGGGTGGAATAGGATTTATTGAAAATAATAAAGCTGATTGCATGTTATCAGTTTTGATAAATACTAATCTTTTAAAAGCATGCCAAAAAAACAACGTTAAAAGATATTTTTTTTCATCTAGTGCCTGTGCTTATAATAAAGATTTACAAAATGATCCAAATATTGATGGTTTAAAAGAGGATGATGCGTACCCAGCTATGCCCGAAGATGGTTATGGTTGGGAAAAATTGTTCAGCGAAAGAATGTGTAGACATTTTACAGAAGATTATGGATTAGAAACTAGAGTGGCAAGGTTTCATAATATTTATGGTCCCATGGGAACCTTTGATGGAGGAAGAGAAAAAGCACCCGCAGCTATATGTAGAAAAGTTATAGAAGCAAAAATGAATAATAAAGATATTATTGATGTTTGGGGTGATGGAACCCAAACAAGAAGTTTTTTATATATAGATGATTGTGTAGATGCTGTATTAAAACTTTTTTTTTCAGATTATTCTAATCCAATCAATATAGGAAGTGATGAGAAAGTTACTATAAACGAACTTTTATCTATTGCTGAAAAAATATCTGGAAGAGAGTTTAAAAAAAATTATCAACTTGATAAACCTCAAGGTGTAAGAGGAAGATCAAGTAATAACGATCTAATAAAAAAGACACTTAATTGGGATTATAAATATTCTTTAGATGAAGGTATAAAAAAGACATATAATTGGATAGAAAATATTTATTTAAATAAAAAAAATGACGAGTTTATAAGATTTACTAAAAAGGATCTTAACAATTAAATAACTGTGAATCTATATTTATCTGCTTGGTCAATATTATCAAAAAAAAATCAAAAGAAATTTTTTTTTATTATTTTTTTGTTTTTATTATTATCTTTATTAGAAATAATTGGAATAGCTTCAGTAATTCCATTTATTACTGCTATTTTTTCTCCAGAAAAATTATCTGATCTTCCAATTTTAGATAACTTTATCAATTTAATTGAAAAAAAAGAAAATATTATCTTACCAATTTTTTGTATTATTTTTTTTTCAATATTCCTCATAAAGAATGTATTTTCTATAGTTATTTATAGATATATATTTGGTTACAACAGTGAGATAAGAGCAGAAGTTTCCACAAAAATTCTTAAAAAATTTTTTAATCAAGACTATTTATATTTTATTAACAATAGCCAAGGAAAACTCTCTGCAACAATGAGCTCTGAAACATCAGTTTTTTCAACAGAATTTCTTGATGCGTTGATGATATTATTAAGTGAGTGTATGCTTTTGATTGCAATCTTTGTTTTAATTATATTTACAGGTCATAGTATAATCTTTTTAGCTATAATCCCTATAATCTTAATTACTTTTCTAATTTTAAGCTTTTTAAAAAAAAGGATCAAAATTTGGGGAAAGCTAAGGGTTGAAATTGCCGAAAAAATGGTGACTGTAAGCCAAAGAATTTTTATAGGTGTAAGAGATATATATTTTTTAAAAAGTATTGATCAACTGATTAATAATTTTTATCTTTTAAATAAAAATCAAAGTTTATTAGATGCCAAAACGCAAACAATAAGTATTATTCCAAGAGCACTACTGGAATTAATGGGCTTGATTGTTCTATTAATAACACTAATTTATTTATATGACTCAGGTATATCTAATGATGAAATTATATCAAAAATCACATTTTATTTTGTAATTGCATATAGAGCACTTCCATCATTAAGTAGAATTTTAGTTCAAAAACAAAGAATAAGATATTCTGAAAATTCTGTAAAAATTATTAATGAAGCTCTTTCATTAAAAGATAAAAGAGTTTTAAAAACAACAAATCATGAAAATTTTAATTTTAAAAAATCGTTAAAATTAGAAAATATTGACTTCACTTATAATGATAAGAAAAATTTTTTTACAAATGAAAACTTTGTTCTTGAGCGGGGTAAGGTTACTGGAATATACGGTCAAAGTGGATCAGGCAAAAGCACTCTTTTAAATCTTATAACTTTTTTATTTAAACCTACTAAAGGAAAAATTTACATAGACGACAATGAAGTATTTAGTGATATTGATAAAAGAAAATTTCAAAATATAATCACATTTTTATCCCAAGATACTTTTTTAATTGAGGACACAATAAAAAATAATATATCTTTAACCTCTAATCAGAATATTGATGATAAAAAGTTAGAAAAAGCAATTCAACTTGCATGTGCTGATAAATTTATTAAAGATCTTCCTGGTCAATTAAATTACATGGTTGGTACGCATGGAAGAAAAATTTCGTCAGGTCAAAAACAAAGACTAGTAATAGCTAGAGCATTTTATGACTCTAGAGAAATACTTGTTCTAGATGAAGCTACAAATGCGATAGATGAGAGTACTGAAAAAGCAATTTATCAGAATATTATTGATGAAAAAGGTAGTAAAACAATAGTAATTGTTTCACATAATAAATCTAATTTATCTTTTTGTGATAATAAATATGAAATTAAAGATGGATCAATTAGAAAATTAATAAATTAAGTAATTTTTAAAGAAATTAATTTTTTTTATTATAATATTTAAATTCCTCATTAAGCATTATTTTAACCAATTCTTTTAAGGAAGTTTTCGGTATCCAATTCAAATTACTTTTAGCTTTCTTAAAACTACCTTTTAAATAATTTACTTCAGACGGTCGAAAATATTTTGGATTAATCTTAATAATAACTTTATTTGTCTCTAAATTTATAAGCTTTGTATTCAAACCTTTTCCTATCCACTTAGTATTCATTTTAAGGTGATCTATACAATAGTTAATAAATTCTTTTATCGAGTAGGTTTTGCCAGTGCAAATAATGTAATCTTTAGGTTTTTTTTGTTGTATCATTTTCCACATGGCCTCTACGTATTCTTTTGCATAACCCCAATCTCTTTTAGCTTCTAGGTTTCCTAGTTCTAAAAAATTGAGATCATTATTTAATATTTTAACTAATCCTTTTACTATTTTTCTGGTTACAAACTCTTCACCTCTCAATGGGGACTCATGATTAAATAGAATACCAGATACGGTAAAAATATTATACGAATTTCTATAATTCACAGACATGTAGTGACCAAATAATTTTGAAATAGCATAAGGACTTTGAGGATTAAAAGGTGTTTTTTCTGTTTGAGTTTTTTCTAATACATCTCCAAACATTTCAGACGATGAAGCTTGATAAAATTTTATCTTTGGATTGATATTTCGTATAGTTTCTAAAATTCTTAAAACTCCAAGACCAGTAATATTTGAAGTATTTAACGGACTTCCAAAAGAGCTTCCAACAAACGATTGTGCAGCAAGATTATAAACTTCATCAAATTTGTACTTTCTAAAAACTCTTTCAATTTCAAAAGTTTCTCCTAATTCCATCTCTTCAAAAATAATCTTTTTTTCAATACCTAATCTTTCTAGACGCCAATTGTTCATTCTGGCCGATCGTCTATCAGTGCCAACGATTTTATATTTTTTTTTTAAAAGAAATTCAGCTAGGTAAGCTCCATCTTGGCCTGAGATACCTGTTATTAAAGCAGTTTTTTTTTTCATTGGATTTATAAAAGGTTCTTTAAAATAATATTTATTTTAGTTTATATTTAAATATTATACTATAAAAAAATTGTCCGTAAAATAATTAAAGCATAATGATAAATTTAATTTTTCATATACAATTTAGGTAATAACGTTAATTAATGATTGAAATTTTATTATCTCTCATTCTTTTTATATTTCTAATATTAATTACAGGATCTATAATATCAATAAACATATTTAAATTAGATTCAAATAGTCTAGAAATTTATGAAGTAGGGTTACTTGGAATAATTTTTTTAGTTTTTTTATCTTTTGTATTTCATCTAATCGTTCCATTAAACGAAACTTTTAACTCTTTAATTTTTATACTATTAATATTATTATTTATTTTTAAGACCGAAAAAAAAATTTTTAAAAGTCTTATATCAGATTATAAATTTATTTTAATTTCATTTATTCTTATTTTCATAATGACCTTGAAATATAAACCTAATGAAGACTATGGTTATTATCACCTTCCATTTATAATTAATTTAGTTTCTGAAAAAATTATATTTGGTCTATCAAATTTACAACCACAATTTGGATGGAACTCTACGTGGTTAAACTTTTCTTCTATTTTTTATTTACCTATTTTAGAAATAAAAGGAACTCAATTAAGTAATTCATTGTTATCATTTTTTATATTTTACATGTTACTTAAAGAAATATTGTACAAAAAAAATAAGAATAATATTTCTTATTTATTTATCTTATTTTTAGGTAGTTATGTGATTATAAAGTTTTCAAGAATTTCCGAGCACGGTTTTGATTTTCCTGCAAATATATACCTCTTATTAAGTATATTTTATTTTATTAAACTATTTGAGGAAAATAATGTTTATAAGATTAACAAATATTTCATTTTAGTTTGTTGTTTTGGTTTATTCGCGTTAACGGTAAAATTATCGACTTTTATTGCTCCGATTATCGTTTTATTTGCCTCTTTCTTAATTTATAAAAAAAAAATTTATTTATCACTTATTAAGATTCCAATAATTTTTTGTTTTGCTTTTTTTTTATTTTGGTTATTTCAACAGTTTATATTTACAGGTTGTTTTGTTCCTCATTTTAAATTTACATGCATTCAATCGATGGAATGGTATACTAATGATATTTCAAAAATGATGTCTGGTTTGACTGGAAGTGTTAACAAATCTTTTAATCATTATGATGGAAATTTATTAAGAGAAGAGTATATTAAGGATTTTAACTGGGTTGGTACATGGTTCGAGAGAAATAAAATTGAATTATTTGAACACCTTGCTGCAATTTTATTACCTTTTATAGTTTTATTTTTAATTAATATAAAATCAACTTTTAGCAATTTAAAAGAAATTAATAGTTTAGCTAATTCTAATCAATTATGTTTAGTAACATTACTTATCCTTATCATATTTGGTTTATCTTTATGGTTCTTAAAGTCGCCAGTTATACGTTTTGGTATACCTTATTTATTTTCATTAATATTTTTAATTTTAATTACGACTATTTCTTTAACAAAAGTGAGTTTCAATAGGGGAATATATTTAATAATAACTCTATGTATAATTTTTAATTTTACAAAAAATGTAAATAGAGTATTAAAAAATAATTCAAAAAGTTACTGGCCAGAAATTTTAATTATAGATTATTCAACAAAAAAACAAAATGGGTTCATTATTAATTACCCAGACTCTTCAGACAAATATTTTAAGACTAAATTATGCTGGTCCACACCATATATATGCAGTGTTACTAAGGGTGAAAAATTAAAGTTTTATAAAAAATTTTCTTATACTTTTATCACCAGACAACTTTAGAATAATTATTTAAAAACAAATTGGTTTATTTTTCTTAAAATTTTAAATGCTACACTAATAAGATAATATCTAAAAAATTTTTTTGTTATTTCTATATCCTGATTAAACTTTTTGTAAAATAGTTTAAAACTAGTGCTATCTCCTCCAGTTCTCATTGTTACTAAATAATCATCAAAAAATTCTATTTTATAATCCTTATTTAAAAAAATTCTCAAAATAAAATCATAATCTCCAGAAATTGAGTATTTTTCGGAATATAAATTATTTTCTAAAATTTTTTTTTTTAGAAAAATTGAAGTATGTGGAGGCATCCATCCAAATTTTAAACTAGATCTGTTAAATTTTTTACTATTCCAAGTTCTAGTAATTTTTTTACTGTCCGATTGTGAACAAAATTTTATATTACCATAAACTATGTCCGACTCATTATGATTTAAAAAATTTACAATTTTTTCAATAGTCTTTTCATTATAAAAAAAATCATCTGCATGTAAAATACCCACATAATCGCCTGAACAGTATTCTACCGCTAGATTTAAAGAACCAAATTTATTGTCTGAATTTTCATCTTTTATAATCTTTTTATTTTTAAGACTTAAAAGATATTTCTCAGTTTGATCTATTGAATTTGAGTAGACTATAATTTGTTCAATATTTTTGTAAGTTTGATTATTAAAAGAGTTAATTGCGTCTTTTAAATAAGGCATTCCATTTTTTACAACAGTAATTATGGATATTTTAAAATTTTTCATTTTTTTTATATTATCTAAATTTATCCTATGTTTAAAAAAATAAAATAATTATCCTACTATTTGATTAAGTTATTATTTTTTTATACTTATTAGTAGTTTACAAAAGTATTTTGATGATGTAATAAATCTTCGCCTGGTGATTATAGCGAGAGTGTCACACCCGACCCCATACCGAACTCGGCAGTTAAGACTCTCAGCGCTGATGGTACTTTGTCTTAAGACATGGGAGAGTAAGTCGTTGCCAGGCAATTCATAATGAAAAAATTTATTATAGTTACCGGTGGAGCTGGATTTATCGGATCTAATCTAATCAAATTTCTTATCAAAAAAACTAATAAAAAAATAATTAGTTTAGATAACTATTCCACAGGTACAAAAAAAAATCATATTAAAAATAATAACGTAACTTATATTAATGGAAATATTTCTGATATTAGAAAAATATTTAATTCAAAAAAAAAAAAAATTCATTCAATTTTTCATTTTGGAGAATTTTCAAGAATTTATCAAAGTTTTAAAAAACTTAATGATTGTTTGTATACTAATTCAATTGGAACTAACGAAGTGATTAATTTTTGTTTAGAAAACCAAATTAAACTTATTTATTCAGCGACTTCAGCTAGTTTAGGTAATAAAGGAAAAGATAAGAATCTTTCTCCATATGCTTTTACAAAATGTAAAAATTTAGAATTATTAGAAAACTTAAAACATTGGTTCAATTTTAAATTTGAAATAATATATTTTTATAATGTGTATGGTCCTGGTCAAATTAAAACTGGTGAGATGGCAACTATAATTGGAATATTTGAAGATTTATATTTAAAAAAAAAACCACTTACAGTTGTTAAACCAGGGTCTCAGACAAGAAGATTTACTCATATAGATGATACTGTAAATGTTTGTTACGAAGCCTGGAAAAGAAATAAATGCTGTTATTATAGTGTTACTCATAAAAAATCTTACTCAGTATTAAATGTTGCTAAGATGTTTAAATCTAAAATTATTTACTTAAAACCAAGAATAGGAGAGAGATATGCGTCAGCTTTAACACGAATTTCTCAAAATAATAAAATAATTAGGAAATATGGGAAAATAAATTTGAAAGATTACATAAGATCGTTTATTAAGAAATCGAATTTATGAAAATTAAAAGCTCATTAAAATCTATAAAAAAAAGAGATCTAAACTCTAAGCTTGTAAGAAGAAGAGGTAGAGTTTATGTGATAAATAAAACTAATCCAAAATTTAAAGCTAGGCAAAAGTAATTTTATGGATAATGAAAACCATAAAAATACTTGGAATAATTTTACTAAATTTGTACTCTGGGGATCAGTTGCAGTAGTAGCTGTTTTAGTATTAATGGCATTATTTTTATTATAGGTTTTAATTATGAAAATAGCATCAATTCTTGAAAACACTGAACTTGAAAAAAGAATTTCGATTACACCAGACATTGCAAAAAAGTATATTGATCTTGGTTTTGAAGTAGCGCTATCCGAAAATTATGGCACTCATTTGGGTTTTAATGATCAAAGTTATTTAGATCTAGGTGTAAAAGTTTTCAAAAATGAAAATGAAGTAATTGAAGGTTCAGATATAATTGTACAATTAGGTTTGTTATCTGATGAAAAAAATTTATTAATTAAAGAAAATCAAACTTTAATTGGTGTTTTAAATCCTTTTCAAAATATGAATAAAATTAACAATCTTAATAAAAAAAATATTAATATTTTTTCTCTAGAACTACTTCCTAGAATAACTAGAGCTCAGTCTATGGATATACTTTCATCTCAAGCTAATCTAGCAGGATATAAGGCTGTAATTGAGTCATTTGCAAATTTTGAAAAAGCTATACCAATGATGATGACAGCTGCTGGTACAGTTCCAGCTGCAAAAGTATTAGTTGTTGGTGCAGGAGTTGCAGGCCTTCAAGCTATTGCTACGGCCAAAAGAATGGGGGCGATTGTTTTTGCAACGGATGTAAGAATGGCATCAAAAGAACAGGTAGAAAGTTTAGGTGGTAAATTTTTAACTGTAGAGGGTTCAGAAAACCTAGAAACAGAGGGTGGCTATGCAAAAGAAACATCAGATGAATTTAAAAAAAAACAAGAAAACTTATTGGCTGAAACATTAAAGAAAATTGATATCATAATTTGTACTGCACTAATTCCTGGAAAAAAAGCTCCATTAATTATTAAAGAAAATATGATAGATAATATGAACGCAGGCTCAATTATTTATGATTTAGCTGCTTCTCAAGGTGGAAATACATCATTTACAGAAGTAGATAAAGTGGTTAATAGAAATGGAGTAAAAATTATGGGTGAAACAAATATTCTTAATAAGTTACCTACCTCAGCCTCAAGTCTATATGCAAAAAATGTATTTAATTTTGTAATGAATTTGTATGATAAAGAAAATAAAAAAATTAATATTAATTTAGATGATGAAATCATCGAAAAAACATTAATAAAATAAATTATGGAAATTGATCCTTTTATATTTAGACTAAGTATATTTATTTTATCTATTTTTATTGGATATTATGTTGTATGGAGTGTAACACCATCTTTACACACACCTCTGATGTCTGTTACTAATGCAATTTCATCAGTAATCATAGTTGGTGCAATTATAGCCAGTTTAGCAGGTAATTCAGACACTATATTTGATACTTCGAGTATTTTTGGGTTTATTGCGATATCACTTGCTGCAATTAATATTTTTGGTGGATTTTTGGTAACTCAAAGAATGTTGGCTATGTATAAGAAGAAAAAGAAAAATAAAGAATGATATCATCAAATTTATCAGCAATTTTCTACTTAATATCAGGGGTATTATTTATTCTTGCTTTAAGAGGCTTATCCTCTCCCGAAACATCTAGACAAGGAAATTTCTTTGGAATTTTAGGAATGATAATTGCAATAACTGTTACATTTTTATCGGTTGGAAATTTCTCAACAGGATTTTTTGTAGTATTAATTTTTCTTTTAATCGGAGGATTGATAGGTGCTTTTATTGCATATAAAATACCGATGACCGCAATGCCTGAACTAGTAGCTGGATTTCATAGTCTTGTGGGACTTGCAGCTGTTTTTGTAGCTGTTTCTGCATTTTTAAATCCTGAAGCTTTCAATCTGGGTTATCCTGGTGATATAAAGCTTGCTAGTCTAATAGAAATGTCAATTGGGGCTGCAGTAGGAGCCATTACTTTTTCTGGATCAATAATTGCTTTTTTAAAACTACAAGGAATAATGTCAGGATCTCCTATTACATTTAAAGGCCAACATCCATTAAATGGTTTAATATTAATTTCAATAGTAATTTTAACGTATTTACTTTGCTCTACACAATCATCTAATATTTTCTGGATACTATTAGCGGTTTCTTTTTTGATAGGTTTTTTACTTATAATTCCAATAGGTGGTGCAGACATGCCAGTAGTGATTTCTATGCTTAACTCTTATTCAGGCTGGGCTGCAGCCGGAATAGGATTTACACTAGAAAATTCTGCATTAATCATTACAGGTGCATTAGTTGGTTCTTCTGGAGCAATTTTATCTTATATAATGTGCAAAGGTATGAATCGTTCTTTTTTCAGTGTAATTTTAGGAGGATTTGGAGCAACAGAACAATCATCATCTTCAAAAAGCAAAGAACAAAAACCTGTGAAAAGTGGTAATGCAGATGATGCTGCTTTTTTAATGAAAAATGCTTCATCAGTCATAATTGTTCCTGGTTATGGTATGGCGGTTGCACAAGCTCAGCACGCTTTAAGAGAAATGGTAGATACATTAAAAAAAAATGATATCAAAGTATCTTATGCAATTCATCCTGTTGCGGGAAGAATGCCCGGACACATGAATGTTTTGTTAGCGGAGGCTAATGTTCCATATGATGAAGTGTTTGAATTAGAGGAAATTAATAATGATTTTGCTAATGCAGATGTGGCTTTTGTTATAGGGGCCAACGATGTTACAAATCCAGTAGCTAAAACTGACCCCCAAAGCCCTATTTATGGTATGCCAGTTTTAGATGTTGAAAAATGTAAATCTGTTTTATTTGTAAAAAGAAGCCTATCTCCAGGATACGCAGGTATTGATAATGATTTATTTTATAAAGAAAATACTCTGATGTTATTTGCTGATGCAAAAAAAATGACCGAAGATATAACTAAAAACTTGTAGGATTTTAAAATTGAGTACAAAAATATTTTGTGACATTGCAGAGTTAAATCTAATTAAAAAGTTTAATAAGAAAAAAATTGTAAAAGGCTTTACTACTAATCCAAGTTTAATGAGAAAAGCTGGTGCAAAAGACTATAAGGTTTATTCGAAAAAAATACTAAAAATATGTAGCAACAAACCAATCTCATTGGAGGTATTTGCAGACAATTACAACGAGATGAAAATACAAGCCAACCAAATAAATACCTGGGGCAAAAATGTTTATGTCAAGGTTCCAATAACTAACTCTAAAGGTAAGTTTATGGGAAGAATTATTAAAGAATTAAATAGTCAAGATATAAAATTGAATATAACAGCAGTATATAGCGCCAAACAAGCTGAAAGAATTTTGAAACTAATTAATAAAAAAACTAAAGTTATTATCTCAATATTTGCTGGAAGAGCTGCAGACACAGGAAAAGATCCTGTTCCTGAATTTAAAAAAAGTATTTCTCTTGCAAGAAAATTTAAAAATGTAGAAATTCTATGGGCCAGTGTAAGGGAGCCTTATAATTTTTTACAAGCAAAACAGTTGGGTTGTCACATTATTACAGTTCCACCACAAATTATTGAAAAAATTGAAAAATTTGGAAAAACATTTGATCAGCTTACAAAAGAGACTGTTAAAGCGTTTTTGATTGATAGTAGAAAATCTAGTTTTAAAATTTAATTTGGTTGCGGGGGACGGATTTGAACCGCCGACCTTCAGGTTATGAGCCTGACGAGCTACCAGACTGCTCCACCCCGCGGTATACTTAAATTCTATTTTTAAGTTTATTTAATTTTTTTACTCTTTTAATATTTTCTTGAAGAATTCTTTTTTTCTTTTCTGAAGGTTTTTCATAAGTATTTTTTAATTTTATTACTTTAAAAAAACCATCTCTTTGAAGTTTTCTTTTTAAAACTCTTAAAGCTTGTTCAATATTATTATCTTTTACTTCTATTTTAATAACTACCTCCAAAAAAGTGGTTAAATAACACTTTTATAATTTTATGTCCATTCATTTTATACACTATACTTGAGTTTTATTTATTTGTTTTTCCTTTTCCTTTTTTTCTCTTTTTATTCTTCTTTCAGCTTTTTCTAATGCTTCTACCAAATCCTTTTGGCTAAATAAATTTAAAGCCACTGGGTCTTTGGGGTTAAGATTATTATAATTCCAATAGCTTTTGTTCCTAATGGATGTGACTGAATTTTTAGTAATTCCTACAAGTCTAGCTACCTGTGAGTCTTTAAGAGTATTGTGTTGCTTAATGAGCCACAAGGCCGAATCTGGTTTATCTTGCCTCTTTGACAGAGGGATGTATTTTTTTATTTTTTTTTCAGTGTTTGAAATTTCAATATCTGTGTTTTTAATATTTAAAGGTCTTTCCTCATCTTTAGAGGATAGTTCTATTTCTTCTCTTGAAAGTTGACCTGAAATTATTGGGTTATAAGCTTTAATTCCTTTTGCAACCTCTCCGTCTGCTATCCCCTGAATTTCTACCTCATGTAAATTACAAAAGTTTGCAATTTGTCTAAAAGTTAATGTTGTATTTTCTACCAACCAAACAGCTGTAGCCATCGGCATTAAAGGAGCGTTTGACATTTAGTTTTTTTTATCTGTTTTGAAGTTTTGGAATTTTTTATTAAATTTACTTATTCTACCTTTATCCATCAATTTTTGTTTTCCACCAGTCCAAGCAGAATGTGATTTTGGATCAATTTCTAGTTTTAATAAATCACCTTCAGCTCCCCATGTCGATTTAGTTTCGAATTGGGTACCATCAGTCATTTCTACTTTAATATTATGGTATTTAGGGTGTAAGTCTTTTTTCATATCGAGACTTATAACAAAAGATTTTTTTAAAACAATTAAAAGTTATCTATTTTTTTTAACATTTTTTGGTGAATATCTGGGGTGGAAGTGATTACATCAAGGTTTTTTGTTTGAGATAGGTCTATTTTATTAATTAATCCTCCTGCCTCATTAATTATTATTATACCAGCTGCAATATCCCATAGATTTAATTCACGCTGAAAGTATCCATCATATCTACCTACAGCAACATAAGCCATGTCTAGAGCCGCACTTCCTGATTTTCTATAATGTAAATCAAGCTCTTTATTGATTTTTCCGCTAGTTGCAAATATGCAGTCATTGATTTTATTTTTTTTTGATACCCTCGCTCTATGATTATTTAAAAAAGCTCCATTATCTTTTTCAGCATAAAACATTTCATCTTTTATGGGGTCAAAAATTAATCCTGAAATTATCTCATCATTAGATTTTAAAGCAATTGAGATTGCAAAATGCGGTATACCATGCATAAAATTTAAAGTTCCATCTATAGGATCAATTATCCAAGTATTTTTTTTATCTTTATTTTCTTCAATTCCATTTTCTTCACTAATGATTGAATAATTAGGTCTAGCCTTTTTTAGTTCCTCGATTATAATTTTTTCTGCTTTCAAATCTGCGTTTGTTACAAAATCAGATGGACCCTTTTTAGAGACCTGTAGCTTTTCTACTTCACCAAAATCTCTTATGAGTATTTTAGATGCTTTTTCACTAGCTTTGATCATTACATTAAGATTTGCTGAAATAGAATTCATCCGATTAAATTTTTTTTACGTATTCTAAATTTCTGGTATCAATCACTATTTCGTCCCCAGTCTCAATAAAAGGAGGGACTTGAATATTTAATCCATTTTCAAGAACTGCAGGTTTATATGAGGAAGAAACAGTCTGACCTTTTAAAGCAACATCGGTTTTATCAATTACACATCTTACTTGATTAGGTAGTTCTATTGAAATTGGATTTTCATTATAAAAACTTACAACAACTTCAAGATTTTCTGTTAATAATCTTCCTTTTTCTCCAATAATGATTTTTTTAATTTCTATCTGCTCAAAAGTTTTAGGACTCATAAAAAAATAACTATTTTCATCTTCATATAGAAAATTAAAATTTACTTCTTCAACTAAAGCCTTTTCAACATTTTCACTGGATCTAAATCTTTCATTAAGTTTAGTATTTTTTAATACACTTTTCATTTCTATTTGTGCAAATGCACCACCTTTACCAGGTTTTACATGTTGGGTTTTAAGGACTTGCCATAAGTCATTTTTATATTCCAAAAGCATTCCTACTCTTATTTCTCCTGCATTTATCTTCATTTTAATTTTTCAATTGCTTTCAATGGTTTATATTTTTTATTATTCCAAACGTAACTTGAAATAGCTAAAAAATTAGCTTTGTTCAATAATAGTTTTTTATAATTTGTATAATTAATACCACCTATCGCAACCAAAGGAATTTTTGTTATGTTATTTACTTTGATTAAAGTTTTAATTGTGGCTTTGTATTTAACTTTTTTTGTTTTTGTTGAATAAAAAGCTCCAAAAGCTAAATAACTAGCTTTTTTTTTAATAGCAGTTTTCGCCAAACCAATTGAATTGTGGCAAGTGATACCTATAATTTTATTTCCAATAATATTTCTTGCATAATCTATATCATCATCTTTTTGGCCTAAATGACAACCATCTGCATGCAACTTTTTTGCTAAAAAAGGATCATCATTAACTAAAAATTTTACATCATTTTTTTTACATATTTTTCTAATTTTTTTTCCAATTAAAATTTTTTTTTTAAATGAATATTTTTTCAATCTCATTTGAAAAAGTCCAACTTTACCAGTTGCAAAAATTTTACCTAAGTTGTAATAAAATTTAGAATTTATTTTGTTTGGAGAAATAAGATAAATGTATTTTTTTTTATCAATTTTCAAGTTCTTTAGACCATTTACCTTGCGCTGCTAAACTACACATATTAGCTCTATGATTAAAAATATTTTGAGTTTCTTTAATGTTATTAATATCTTTAGACCAAAACTTTAATGCACTTTGTTGTAAAGCCCTACCATATGAATAGGTCATTATAAAATTTGTATTATTATTTTTGTTTATTAAATTGAGATTTTCAGTAGCTTCAATTTCAGTCTGACCACCTGATAAAAAAGCAATGCCTGGAACTTCTGAGGGAACTGATTCTTTTAAACATTTAACTGTATTAATTGAAATTTCATCCCCTGACGCCTTTTTTTTTGATTGTGTTCCAGCTAAAATCATATTTGGCTTTAAAATTATTCCAGTTAAATCTATTTTATGTAAGATTAATTCATCAAAACACTTTTTTATTACCTCACTGGTTTTTACAAAACAATCTTCAGCAGAGTGATCTCCGTCCATTAAAACTTCAGGCTCAACAATAGGAACCATCCCACACTCTTGTGCCAATGCAGAATATCTTGCTAGCGCATGAGCATTTGAATGTATTGATAGCTTACTTGGATACTCCTTTGTGATCGTATAGACACCTCTCCATTTTGTAAACCTTGCCCCTAAAGAATAATATTTTTTTAATCTTTCTCTCAAGCCGTCTAATCCTTCAGTAATTGTTTCTAAAGATGAGTTTGCTAAAGGTTTAGCCCCAGTATCAACTTTTATTCCTGGAGTTGTCTTGGAGCTTATAATAGTTTCAGCAATTGTTTTATTCAAACTTGTTTTTTGATTAATTGTTTCATCAAATAAAATTACTCCTCCAATGCAGTCTTTCATAGCTTTAGAGGTAAAAAGGGTTTCTCTAAATAGAAGTCTATTTTCAGATGTGGAAGCAACTTTTACTGCATCTAATCTTTTCTTCATAGTACCATTGCTTTCATCAGCTGCTAGTATTCCTTTACCATTTGAAAGTATATTTAAAGCTATTTTATTAAGTTCGGTCATTAATCAAATTATTTTAAAGCCGTTATACCAGGAAGTTGTTTACCTTCAAGATATTCTAAAAAGGCTCCACCTGCAGTTGAAACAAAATCAAAATCATTTACAAAGTTTAATGAGTTTAGCAATGAAACGGTATCACCACCTCCCGCTACGGAGTAAATTTTTTTAGCTTTACTGTTGTCAACAATTTTTTTTGCAATTTTAATACTTCCATTAGCAAAATTTTTATTTTCAAAAAATCCAGCTGGACCATTCCAAAAAACAGTTTTACTCTCAGTTATTATACCTTCAATCATTTTAATTGTTTTTTCACCTATATCTAGGATCATTTCTTCTGAAGAAATTTTACCTATCTCTTTTTGAAAAGGGACTCCATTTTTATCATTTGCAACCACCACATCTTGTGGAAAAAATATATTACACTTACCTTTTTTGGAAAGGGAAAAAATCTCTTCAATAATTTTTTCAGCATTGTCTTCGTGTAAAGATTTTCCTATTTCATAACCCATATGTTTAATAACATTATTTGCCATCCCTCCAACAATAATAATATTATCGAATTTAGAAATTAAGTTTTTAATAACATCAATTTTGGTCGAAATTTTTGACCCACCAATTATACAAGTTATAGGCTTTTTAATTTCAGAGGTTATTTTCCTTAAAGCAGTCATTTCAACTTCCATTTGAAGACCTGAGTAAGACGGTAAAAATTTAGTAATTTGAGAAATAGAAGCATGAGATCTATGAGAGCAAGAAAACGCATCATTAACATAAATATCACCTAGACTAGATAAATGTTTCGCAAACTTATAATCATTTTTCTCTTCTTCATCATAAAACCTTATATTTTCTAACATAATAATTTTTTCATCATTATTTTTGAACAAATCTAAATGATTAATTTCATTTATATTTTTTTTTAAAAGTTTTACGCTTTGTTGTAGTTTATTTTCTAAATTTAAACATATTGGTTTTAATGAAAGTTCTTTTAGAATTTTACCTTTGGGCCTACCAATATGTGATAAAATTATAATCTTCGAATTTTTTTTAATCAAAAATTTTAAAGTAGGAATGATCTTATCAATTCTTGTTGTGTCAGTAATTTTTCCTGACTCCAATGGAACATTTAAATCTAATCTTAATAATATTTTTTTATTAATTAATTCAGTCTCAAATTTTATACTTCGCATTAGGAGATCTTATGAACATATTCTACTATATCACACATTCTATTTGAAAAACCCCATTCGTTATCGTACCAAGCTGAAATTTTTCCCATGTTTTTTCCAACAACATTAGTAAGTGAGGAGTCTATAATTGCAGAAGCAGAATTATGATTAAAATCGATTGATACAAGTTTTTCAGAGGTTATCTCTATGATGTTCTTAGATTGATTTTTGTAACCAGATTTGAATACTTTGTTAATTTTTTCCTTGGTAATATTTTTTTTAGTACAAAAAACTAATTCAATTAAAGATACATTTGGTGTAGGTACTCTCATAGCGATACCTTCCAATTTTCCCTTCAAAGATGGAATGATCTCTCCTATAGTTTTTGATGCTCCTGTTGATGTTGGTACAATCGACTGACTTGCAGATCTAGCTCGTCTAGGGTCTTTGTGAGAATTATCTAAAATTCTTTGATCACTTGTAAATGCATGAATTGTAGTCATGAATCCTTTTTCAATTATAAATTTCTTGTTAATTAGATTTGCAACTGGTGCTAAACAGTTAGTTGTACATGATGCAGCAGAAATAATTTGATCATTTTTAGTAAGAATATTTTCATTTACTCCAAATACAATAGTTTTATCAGAATTTTTACATGGAGCTGAAACAATTACTTTTTTCGCTCCATTTTTTATATGAGCCATGAGTTTTTCTTTTGAATTGAATTTACCTGTACATTCAAAAACATAATCAACACCAAATTTTTTCCAATTGATATTTTCAATTTTTGACTCTTGAGAAAATGAAATCTTATTTTTATTTATGATTAAATGATTTTTATCAAAATTTAAATTAGTATTAAATTTACCGTGAACAGAATCATATTTTATCAAGGTACTAGTTATTTCAGAATTAGATCTATTATTTATATGTTGAATTTTGATATTATCTTTTTGGTTTTCAATAATTGCTCTAATTATCATTCTACCAATTCTTCCCATTCCATTAATTCCAATTTTTATTGTCATATTAACTTTTCATCAATTTTTTAGTTTTTTTGATAATATTTGAAGTTGTTAAGCCAAAGTATTTATAAATATCTTTATAAGGTGCACTTTTACCAAAAGTATCAATTCCAAAAGTTAAACCATTTGTACCAACATATTTTTTCCAACCGATAGTGGAAGCTGCTTCAATAGATATTTTCATCTTAGATTCATTAAGAATTTTTTTTTTATAGGCTTTCGATTGTTGGTCAAAAAGATCTAAACATGGCATTGAAATAACCTTAGAATATATATTTTCTTTGGCCAATTTGTGGCTAGTCTCAATTGCTAAACTAACTTCAGAACCACTAGCAAGAATCGTTAAATTAATTTTTTTATTAGTTCTTAGTACCTCGTAAGCTCCAAATGAGCATTTGTTATTAGGTGAATATTTTTTTCTTATTGGATCTAGGTTTTGTCTAGTTAAAGATAAAACACTAGGAGTTTTAAAATTTTTTAAAGCTTGTTCCCAACACTCTATAGTTTCGAACCTATCAGCGGGTCTAAAAACATTTAAATTTGGAATAGATCTTAAACCGGATAATTGTTCAATTGGTTGATGTGTAGGACCATCTTCCCCTAATCCTATGGAGTCATGTGTCATTACATATATAACTCTTTGGTGCATAAGAGCAGATAATCTTATAGAAGGTTTGCAATAATCTGAAAATATTAAAAAAGTACCACCGTAAGGAATAAAATTACTATGAAGAGCAAGACCGTTCATTATCCCACTCATCGCATGTTCTCTCACTCCATAGTGTATATAATTACCACTAAAATCACCAGGTTTAATAGTTTTATGAAGTTTTGTTTTGGTATTATTTGAACCTGCTAAATCTGCAGAACCTCCTATTAATGTATTTTTTTCACTCATTAGTGCATTAAGAATAAGCTCAGAAGATTTTCTTGTTGCCAAACTCTTGTTTTCTTTAATAGAAAGTTTTTTTTCTTTTTGAAGAATCTTTGTAAAGTTATTTTTTAAAATTTTATCTATTTTATTTTTTCTTTTTTTATAAATTTTATTCCATTGGTTCTCAAGAAGCTGACCTTTTTTACCTATCTTTATCCATTTATCTAAAATATTTTTAGGAATTTGAAATGGTTTATGACTCCAATTTAATTTTTTTCTAACAAGTTTAATTTCATCAAAACCTAAAGGACTTCCATGGGACGAGGCCTTTCCTGATTTATTAGGTGAACCATAACCTATTTTTGTTTTACAGGAAATTACAGATGGCTTTTTTGCATTTTGAACTTTTTTAAATGCTTTATAAATTTCATTTTTGTTATGTCCGTCTACAAGGATGTATTCCCAACCATAACTTTCAAGCCTTTTTTTAATATTATCAGATACCGCTAAACTAGTTGGTCCATCTATCGAAATAGAATTGTTATCAAAAATCATAACTAAGTTTTTCAACTTTAAATGACCTGCTAGACTCAATGCTTCGTGACTTATTCCCTCCATTAGACATCCATCTCCAGCGAGAACATAAGTCTTATGATTGATAATCTCTTTACCTAATTTTTTTTTTAAAATTTCTTCAGCAATAGCAAAACCAACAGCGTTTGCAATACCTTGCCCTAGTGGTCCGGTTGTGGTTTCTATCCCAGTTTTTGGTTGATATTCTGGGTGACCAGCACAAATTGAATTTAGTTGTCTAAATTTTTTTATACTATTTAGTGAAATGCTTTTATATCCAGTAAGATGCAGTAAAGAGTAAAGCAACATAGAACCGTGGCCCGCTGATAAAACAAATCTGTCTCTATTGATCCAATCTGGATTATTAGGATTAAACCTTAGAAAATCTTTAAACAAAACTGTTGCTATATCAGCCATGCCCATAGGCATACCTGGATGTCCTGAATTTGCCTTTTGCACTGCATCTATAGATAAAAATCTAATACAATTCGCTAATTCGTTGTGTAGTTTTCTCAAAATTATCCTGACTAGACTAAGAAGAATCTATTTAATAATATAAACATATATATATGAATTCTATAAACGAGAAAGAAAAAAAATTAAATATTGCGTTAGAAGAGTTAAAAAATTTAGATCTTGATAATCCAGATTTTAAAAATAATCTTGAAGAATTAAATCTTCAAAAAAATCAATTAGAAATTGAAAAATCTGATCTTGAAAATAAATATAAAGCTTTACTAGATGATCATGCAAGTTTATCAAAAAAGCTTGAGGAATTTAAAGATAAAGAAAAATTAGAACAAAGAAAGCAAATTGAATTTTCTGAAAAAATTGATGAATTAAATCAAGAAACAGATACTTTACTGGAGGAAATTGATAAATGGCAAATGTAAGTATTAAATTTAATAATAAAGAATTTTTATTATCATGTGAAGATGGTCAAGAAGATCATCTTGAAAATTTACTAATTCAAATAAATCAGAAATTTAATAATTTAAAAAATGATCTCGGTAATTTAGGAGAAAATAAATTGCTATTGATTACAGCTGTAAAAATTATGGATGAATATTACGAAACTAAGAAAAAAGTTAATCAAACCAAAGATGAGTTTAAAGATTTATCAAATAAATTTAAGGAATTAAAATCACTTGTTTACGAATATAGAGATGCAAAAGTAGATGAAATTGTAAAGCTAAATCGTAATTATCAAAATCTTAAAAATCAAATTGAAATTAATCAAAAAAAGTATGAACAGTTGATAGATAACACAGCTGATGAAATAAATAATTTTGTTAAAAAAACAAAATTAGAAAATAGATCTCAATAAATTTTGTGAATAAATCTAATTTAAGAAGTAGAATTTTAAAGCTAAGAAAAAAAAATTATAAAAAGAATCTTTCTATTAATTTTAAGATGATATCTTCTTTTTTAAAATTAAAAAAAATATATTTTAAAAATATTGGAGGATATTATCCTTCAAACTATGAAATCAGTGATTTAGAAATTTTATTTTTTTTTGAAAAAAAGAATTATAATATTTTACTTCCAACTATAAGAGAAAATAATCAAATGGATTTTTTTAAATGGTCTAAAAACGAACCTTTAAGAATTAATAAATTTGGAATACCCGAGCCAATTTCAAAAAAAATTTATTACCCTGATATTATGTTTATTCCTTTAGTTGGTTTCGATGAAGACCTCAACAGATTGGGTTATGGTGGAGGGTTTTATGATCGTTATTTAGATAAATTTGAAAAAAGTAAAACTATTACTAAAGTTGGTTTAGCCTATTCTTTTCAAAAATTAAAAAAAATACCATTTAATCAACATGATAAAAAACTAGATTTTATAATTACGGAACAAGGAATTTATTAAATGAAAATATTATTTTTGGGAGATGTGGTAGGTGTTTCAGGTAGGTCTAAAATTGTAAGTAGTCTTAAAGAAGAAATTAAATCAAAAAAGATAGATTTTGTGATCGTAAATGGTGAAAATGCTGCAGACCAAGGTGTTGGAATAACCAAGAAAATTTGTAATGATTTTTTTAATTCCGGTGTTGATGTAATTACTACTGGAAATCATGTTTGGGATCAAAAGGAAATAATGGAGTTTATTGAAAAAGAGGAAAGATTGCTTCGACCAAAAAACCTTATTGAACCTGCACCTGGTAAGGGTTTTAATATTTATTTAACTAATGATGGTATTAAAATTGGAGTTTTAAATTTAATGGGAAATGTTTTTATGAAAAAATGTGAAGACGTTTTTGAAATTTCAGAAAAATTTTTAAAAGATTATAAATTAAAAGAAAATTATGATCTTTTAATTGTTGATTTTCACGGCGAAATAACAAGTGAAAAAAATGCTATCGGTCACTTTTTTGATGGTAAGGCTTCATTAGTAGTTGGAACTCATACTCATATTCCTACTAATGATACAAGAATTTTAAAAGGTGGTACAGGATATCAAACAGATGCAGGTATGTGTGGTGATTATGACTCAGTCATCGGAATGAGTAAAGAAAATTCTATAAAAAAATTTTTAAAAAAAGATTCTTTAAAACATTTTCCTGCTACAGGTAATGCTACTTTATGTGGTGTTATTTTAGAGTGTAATATTCAAACAGGATTAGCTATTAATATTGAGAGTTATATCTACGGAGATCAATTAAAAAATATTTAATTATTTATGGCAGGGCACTCACATTGGGCTGGTATTAAACACAAAAAAGGAAAAGCTGATAAGCAGCGTTCTAAGATATTTTCAAAATTGTCTAAAGAAATTACTGTAGCTGCAAAACTTGGAGATAAAGATCCAAACATGAATCCTCGATTAAGATCTGCAATTCAAACTGCAAGATCAGCTAATATGCCTAAAGATAATATTGAAAGAGCGATAGATAAGTCATCAGTTTCAACAGGGGTCAATTTTGAAAATATTAGATATGAAGGATTTGGTCCAAATAAAATAGCAGTAATAGTAGAAACGCTTACAGACAATAAAAATAGAACTGCCTCGAACATAAGAACTATTTTTCAAAAAAATGGTGGAAGTTTAGGAACACAAGGATCTGCATCTCATAATTTTAAACAGATAGGTTTAATTAAAATAGATAAAAAAGAAGTTTTGGATGAAAAAATTTTAGAGCTTACAATTGACTCTGGTGCAGATGATTGCATATCGTATGATGACTATCATGAAATTCAATGTTCTATCGATAAAATATTTAATGTGAAAAAAGAATTAGAAAAGTCAATTTCTAATTTTATTTCAACAGAAATTGAATGGGTTTCTCATAATAAAGTTGATGTTAATGATGATATTAAAAAAAATATAGTGGAATTTTTAGAGACTCTTGCAGACGATGAAGATGTACAATATGTATATTCAAACGTTAATTTAGGGAGAAATTAATGCTTATTATTGGAATTGACCCAGGTATTTCAGGCTCTATATGCTTTTTTCATGATGGAGAAATTAAAGATGTAGTAGATATGCCAACCATGACAGATGGGAAGAAAAATAAAAAACAAGTAAATGGTTCTCAGATTTTTAATGAAATTTCAAAAAGAATTAATGAAGTTGATAAAAGAAATATAAAGGTTGTTATTGAACAAGTCTCAGCAATGCCAGGACAAGGAGTAACAAGCATGTTTAATTTTGGTCAATCATTTGGAATTTTAAAGGGTATTTGCTCAGCAATGCAATTACCCATGTACTTTGTCAGACCGGCAAAATGGAAAAAATATTTTAATCTTATAAATTCTGAAAAAGATGCCAGCAGAACAAAAGCAATAGAAATTTTTCCTTATTTCTCAATAAATTTATCTAAGAAAAAAGATAGTAATAAAGCAGATGCTATTTTAATAGCTAGTTTTTATTATGAAACGTACAAATCTGATGAATAATAAAAAAATAGTAGCCAAATTCATGACACAATTAAGTGTGAAGAGTTGTTATGGAAGCAGATATAGCATCTCAAGCGGTAGGTTTGGGCTCTAATACAGATTTTTCTTTAATTAATCTTTTTTTAAGAGCAGATATAATTGTCAAATCAGTAATTATTATTTTGATAGTTTGTTCAGTTTATTCTTGGGCATTAATTTTTGAAAAATATAGATTGTTTAAAAAAATAAATATTTCATCAGAGGAATTTGAGGAAAAATTTTGGAGATCTAAGTCTGCAGAAACTTTTTATAATAGCTTGCCAAGTAATATAGATGATCCTATGGCTTCATTATTTAAGGAGTCAATGCAGAGTTTATTAAAATCGAAATCAAAAACTAATTTAAGTGAAAGAATGAGTGGAATGCTTGAAGCTGGAATTGAAAAACAAATTTCAAAAATAGACAAAGGTTTTAATTTTTTAGCTACTGTGGGCTCCACAGCTCCCTTCATAGGGTTGTTTGGAACGGTCTGGGGGATAATGAATTCTTTTCAATCAATAGCAATTTCAAGAAATACAAGTTTGGCAATAGTAGCTCCAGGAATTGCTGAGGCACTTTTCGCTACAGCTCTAGGTCTTTTAGCTGCTATACCTGCAGTTGTTGCTTACAATAAGTTCAATAATGACTCAAAAAAATATACTCAAAAACTAGAAAATTTCTCTAAGAGATTTTTATCAATTATTTAATATGACATTTAAATTTAATCGTTCTTCTAAAGAACCAATGAGTGAAATTAATGTAACTCCTTTTGTAGATGTGATGTTAGTATTACTTATTATTTTTATGGTTACAGCACCATTACTTACAGTTGGTGTTCAGGTTGATTTGCCAGAAAGTTCTGCAGACTCTCTGCCTGAAGAAGTAGAACCTCTTACTTTATCTATAAATTCAAAAGGTGAAATATTCATTCAAGAGTCTCAAGTAGAATACGATAAAATTATAGCAAAGGTTTTGGCCGTATCAAAAAATAGAACAGACACCAGAATTTATGTACGAGGAGATAAAACAATTAATTATGGTAGAGTGTTAGAAATAATGGGTCTTTTATCAGGTTCTGGTTTTACAAAAGTGGCTTTAATTTCAGAACCTTATAAGCAAAGGTAGTTAAAATTGAATAGAAGTATAATATTATCTTCTGCTTTACATCTATTACTTATTTTTATAACTGCGATGAGCTTACCCTTTTTAGCCAAAAAACCAATTGATCTCCCACCAATAGTAAGTGTAGAATTAATTCAAATTACTGAAAAAACCAATATTCCATTTGCTCCTAAGGCAAAAAAAATAATTGAAAAAGTCAAAGAAAAAGAAAAAAAATTAGTTTCTGAACAAGCCCCACCAAAAAAAGTTAAGAAGAAAAAACCAGATGCAATACCTTTGCCAGATGAAAAAGTAAATAAAATTGAAAAAATTAAAGATGAAAAACAAAATCCTGAAAAAATAGATAATGAAGTTAAACAAGTTTCGGAGTTTGAAAAAAAAGAACTATTTGATCCTAATAATATCGCTGCACTGATAGATAAATCAAAAATTGAAAGTTCAGAAGTTAACAAACAATCAAAAAAGGTTACTCAAGATCAAGAAAGAAACGTAGAAGTTACAGGCCTATCTCTTAGTGAAGAGGATGCTTTAAAAGCTCAAATATTTGGTTGTTGGAGCATACCTTTAGGACTGCCTTTTAATGAAAATTTACTGGTAAGAATAAGGTTGCAATTAGATCCTGATGGATCTGTTACTAAATCTGAGATATTAGATCATGCTAGAATGAATAAGCCTGGGCAAGGCTTTTATAAAGTGCTTGCTGAAAGTGCCTTAAGAGCTATTAAATTATGTCAGCCATTAAGAGTCCCTACTACTGGATATGAAAGATGGAAAGAATTACAATTAAATTTTGATGCAAGAGAGATGTTAGAAGGTTAATATAGTCTTATGATAAAAAAATTATTTTATTTAGTATTATTTATTTTTTTGCCAATTAAAGTATTTGCTTTAATAGAAATTGATATAACTAGAGGAAATTTAGATCCTCTTCCATTAGCTGTTTCACCTTTGTCAATAGATGATTTGTCTAAAAAGGAATTTAAAAATATTGTTAAAATAGAAAATATTGGATCTGAAATTTCAAATATTGTTGAAAATAATCTTAGAACTTCAGGATTATTTAATCCTTTAAGTAAAGATGCCTTCCTCCAAGCACCAGATATTGCTAATTTAAAACCGAGATTTGAGGACTGGCGTTTAATCAAAGCACAAGCACTAATTACAGGAAAAGTAAGTTATATAAATGAAAAACTTAGAGTTGAATTTAGACTGTGGGACGTGTTGGCTGCAAAAGAAATGATGGCGTTAGCTTTTACTACAGTGCCAAGTAATTGGAGGAGAGTTGGTCACATTATAACTGATAAAATTTATGAGAGATTGACTGGAGAAAAAGGATATTTTGATACCAGGATCATTTATGTTGCTGAGGAAGGTCCAAAAACAAAAAGAATAAAAAAATTAGCGATAATGGATCAAGATGGATTCAATAATAAGTTTTTGACACTTGGAAACGAGCTTGTATTAACCCCTAGGTTTAATCCTACAAGTCAAATGGTAACTTATCTCTCTTATTTTAAAAATCTACCAAGAGTATATCTACTTGATATTGAAACTGGAACCCAAGAAGTTGTCGGAGATTTTCCAGGAATGACTTTTGCTCCAAGATTTTCACCAAATGGTAAAAAAATTATTATGAGTTTTGCTAAAGATGGTAAATCAGATATTTATACTATGGATTTAGAAAATAGAATAGTTGAGAGAATTACTAATCATCCATCAATAGATACATCCCCATCATATTCACCAGATGGTAAGTATATTTGTTTTAATTCTGACAGAAGTGGATATCAACAAATATATGTAATGAATAGTGATGGAACTAATGTTAAAAGAATATCTTTTGGTAAAGGATTATATGGAACACCTGTATGGTCACCAAGAGGTGATTTAATTGCATTTACTAAATTACATAAAGGAAAATTTTATATTGGAGTAATGAGAGTTGATGGATCTGGCGAAAGACTATTGACAGAAAATTTTTACCAGGAGGCACCTTCGTGGTCGCCTAATGGTAGGGTTCTAATCTTTTATAGAGAAACAAAGACCAACGCTAAAGGTGAGGGTTTTTCTGCTAAATTATGGTCTATAGATTTAACAGGCTATAATGAGCGATTGGTAGAGACAGCTACTGATGCATCTGACCCATCATGGTCATCTTTATTAAGTAATTAGTTGAATTTACTTGATTTTTAGACTTGAAACCTCTATTTAGTTGTGAAAAAGTAGGTTTTTAGAAATAGCAGCAAGGAGCAATTTAATGAAAATAAGCAAAATTTTAAATAACACAATGTTAGTTTTAGCTACATGCCTAGTGCTAACTGCATGTGCTTCAAAAAAAGTTGAAACTTTAAGTGGTCAAATTCAAGGCGATGTTTACACAGGAACAGATACAGTAGAATATTTAGCTGATGGTGTAAAAGATAGAGTTTTCTTTGCAACCAATGAATCTATATTAACCACAGCATCAAGAGAAACTTTAAGAGCTCAAGCTGCTTGGTTAAGAAAAAATTCAAGTATTAATGTTGTTGTAGAGGGACATGCTGACGAAAGAGGTACAAGAGAATATAATTTAGCTTTAGGAGAAAGAAGAGCTAATGCAGCAAAAGATTATCTTATGACTTATGGAATATCCTCGGATAGAATATCAGTTTTGAGCTATGGAAAAGAAAGACCTGTAGATTCAGGCTCTAATCCTTTAGCTTGGTCAAAAAATAGAAGATCTGTAACAGTTAAGGCAAATTAGTTTTAAAAATTCAAAGACCCTGAAAAATCGAATATGAATTTCAGGGTCTTTTTTTTGCCATTTTTTTAAAGATAAAATGCAATTTATGTTCAAAAAATTTAAATTAGTACTACTAAGTTTATTTTTATTAAATTTTTTTTTTTTAAATAATAGCTCTGCAGATAATCATAATATCTACCAAACTTTAGAAAATATTCAAAAAGATTTAAAAACTCTTGAGAAAGCAGTGTATTCTGGAAACATTGATTTTGAGGAAAGCGATAATATGATAGAAAATAATTCTGAAGATGTATTAACAAGACACTTACTTAAGTTGTCAGAGGTAGAGGAACAATTTAGAGAACTTACAAATAAATTTGAGGAAATTAATTTTAAGTTGGATAAGTTATCCAATAGGTTATCAAAAATACAAGCGGATAATCAAATGAGATTTCAAAGTATAGAATCTAATATTATGTCGGGAGATAAAGAGATTAATCTATCATCTAAACCAAAAATAGATGATAATAATATTCTTCCAGGCACCTCTCAACCTCAAGATTTAGGTTCAATTTCTTATAAAGATACTGAAACATCTGAAACTTCTCAACAAATACAGTCAGTAGACACTACTGCAACAATAATTACAGAAACGTTTGAGTCGGAAGAAAAAATTCTTCCTAAAGATCTTAACCCTCAAAAACAATATGAGTTTGCAACTAGTTTCTTAAAAGTAGGAGATTACAGTACTGCAGAAAGAGCTTTTAGAGAATTTGTTCTTTCAAATTCAAATCATGAATTAGCTGGTAGTGCCCAATATTGGTACGCAGAAACATTCAGAATCAGACAGCTTTATACAGACGCAGCTTCAGCATATTTAGAGGGATATCAAAAATATCCAAAAGGAAAAAAAGCTCCAATCAATCTATTAAAACTTGGTGTATCGATGGTTCAAATTGGAGAAAAAGATCAAGGATGTAAAATGATAAATGGCGTTGAAGTTCAATACCCAAAAGCAAATCAGTCTGTAATTCAAAAAGCAAAATATGAGTCTAAAAAATTTGAGTGTAAAAAACAAGACTCATAAATTTTTATTAAATAAATTAAAAAATAAGAGAATCTTTAATATTTACAAAAAGTATGAAGCTAATTTAAATATTGATGAAAATTTTATTGTAGCAGTGTCTGGAGGCCCAGATAGCCTAGCTTTATCATTTTTATCAAAAGTTTATTCTTTAAAAAATTCATTAAATCCAAAATATTTTTTGGTTGATCATAAACTAAGAGAAAATTCCACTTCAGAGGCAAATAATGTAAAAAAAAGTTTGAAAAAAATTTCAGTGAATTTGAATATTCTAAATTGGAAAGGACCGAAACCTGAAACTAATATTCAATCCGTTGCAAGAGATAAAAGGTACAACTTATTGATTGAAAGGGCTAAAAAATTTAAAATAAATCATATCCTCGTAGGTCATCATTTAGATGATTTATTTGAAAATTTTTTCATTAGAATTATTAGAGGAAGTGGCCTTAAGGGATTAGTTTCATTGGGTAAAAAAACTCAACAAGATAAAATAGATATAATAAGACCCCTTCTAGACTTAAGTAAAAATGATTTAATTTACATTAGCAAAAATATATTTGGTTTTTATGTTGATGATCCATCTAATAAAAATGATAAATTTAAAAGAGTAAAAATTAGAAATCTTCTAAAACAACTAGAGAATGAAGGACTAGATAGAAATAAATTTCTTCTAACAATTAATAATTTAAAAATTTCTAATAATAATATAATCTTTTATAAAAATTTAAACTTAAGGGAGAATGCAACTTTTATAAAAAAAAAAGAATCGTTTATTTTAAAAGAAAAATTTTTTCAACAATCTGAAGAGGTTACTTTTAGATCATTAACCGAAATTATTAAATTTATTGGAAAAAAACACTATCCAGTAAGAGGTAAAAAAATTGTAAATCTGATTAAATTAATTACTAATAAATCTTACTTAAATGCCACATTAGGTGGATGTTTAATTAAAAAAGTTAGACAAACAGTAATAATTAAAAAAGAACAATAAAATTCTTGAATTTATTGATATTTTGTCACTTGTTAATTGTGTAATAATTCTTATCTTAAGATCATGAATTTAAAAAATCTCGCAATGTGGGGTATCATAGTCTTTTTAACCATAGGCTTGTATAACATGTTTAAAAACCCACAGTCCAACATTAGAGGAAGTAATCAAGTTATATTTTCTGAATTCTTAAACTCAGTAGAAAATGGTGAGGTTTTAAAAGTTGAAATACAAGGAAATAATATTAAGGGTGTTTATGCAAATGGCAATGCTTTCTCCACTTATTCTCCTAATGATCCAAATTTAATAGAAAAATTATCAGACAAAGGTGTAAGTATTTCAGCTGCACCTTTAGAGGAAAAAATGCCTTCATTATTTGGTGTTCTATTATCTTGGTTTCCAATGCTATTATTGATTGCAGTTTGGATTTTCTTTATGAGACAAATGCAAGGAGGCAAAGGTGGAGCTATGGGGTTTGGAAAATCTAAAGCTAAAATGATGAATGAACTTAAGGGTAAAGTTACGTTCAACGACGTTGCCGGGGTAGAAGAAGCAAAAGAGGAAGTTGAAGAAATTGTTGAATTCTTAAAAGATCCAAAAAAATTTAGTAGACTAGGTGGAAAAATTCCAAGAGGAGCCTTATTAGTAGGACCCCCAGGAACTGGTAAAACTTTGTTAGCGAGAGCAATTGCCGGGGAAGCAGGAGTTCCTTTTTTTACAATATCGGGATCTGATTTTGTGGAAATGTTTGTGGGAGTTGGCGCTTCTAGAGTTAGAGATATGTTTGAACAAGGTAAAAAAAATTCTCCATGTATTATTTTTATAGATGAGATAGATGCTGTTGGAAGAAGTAGAGGAGCAGGCTTAGGTGGAGGTAATGATGAGAGAGAACAAACTTTAAACCAATTATTAGTCGAAATGGATGGCTTTGATACTAACGAAGGAGTTATAATTATTGCAGCAACCAATAGACCTGATGTGTTAGATCCAGCTTTATTAAGACCAGGTAGATTTGATAGACAAGTAGTCGTTTCTAATCCAGATATAATTGGAAGAGAAAAAATATTAAAAGTTCATGTTAAAAAAATTAAAATGGCTCCAGATGTAAACTTAAGAACTATTGCGCGTGGTACACCAGGATTTTCAGGTGCAGATTTAGCAAACCTTGTAAATGAGGCAGCACTGCTAGCAGCAAGAAAAAATAAAAGAATTGTTACTTTGCTAGAATTCGAAGATGCAAAAGATAAAGTGATGATGGGAGCTGAAAGACGTTCAATGGTAATGACTGAAGATGAAAAAAAACTGACAGCATATCACGAGGGAGGTCATGCACTAGTTTCATTTAATATGCCTAGCTATGATCCTATACATAAGGCCACAATTATCCCTAGAGGAAGAGCCTTAGGAATGGTTATGAATTTACCTGAAAGAGACAAACATGGTTACTCAATCAAATACCTCAAAGCTAGATTGGCAGTATGTTTTGGAGGTAGAGTAGCTGAAGAATTAATTTTTGGTAAAGATAATATATCTACTGGTGCAGGTGGAGGAAGTGGCTCAGATATCAACCAAGCAACACAACTTGCTAGAGCTATGGTAACAAAATACGGTATGAGTGAAGAAATGGGACCTGTGGAGTATGGTGAAAATCAGGAAGAAGTATTTTTAGGAAGATCTGTTACTCAAACACAATCAGTTTCAGAGGAGATTGCACAAAAAATAGATAAAGAAATAAGAAAGTTAGTTGATGAAGGATACAATCAAGCTAAAAAAATATTAACTGAAAAAATTGACGATTTACATAAAATTGCAAAAGCCCTTATAACATATGAAACATTAACAGGTGAGGAAATTGAGAATATTATCAATAAAAATTTATATCCTAAAGATAAAGTTACAGAAAATCCAGAAGAAAAAAATGATCAAGACTCAGCCTTAGGTGCAATGGGTTTAAAACCAAAAATAGTACATTAAAAAATTATGAACAGATATTACACTAGAGCGTGTAATTTCTACTATGGTCCACACTCAAAAATTTTAGTAAAAAAAAAAAAGACAATTCCTTTACATGGACTAGATGAAATATCATTTGATCAAATTGAAATTATAACAAAAAAAATTAAGAAAAGAATTTTAGTAAAAGAAATAAAAAATTTACCTAAAAAGTTAAAGATAAAAATTAATTTAGATATCAAAAAAATAAGGTCAAAAAAAAAAAACTTTTCAAATTTAAATTTTAAAAAAATTCCAAATATATTAGGAGTGCTAAATTTAACTCCAGATAGTTTTTCAGACGGAGGAAAATTCAACTCAAAAAATAAAGGTATAAAACATGCTTTAGATTTATTTAAATATGGTGCAGACTTAATTGATGTTGGTGGAGAGTCAACCAGACCAGGGTCTGTAGAAGTAAGTGAAGATCTAGAGTGGGCAAGAATAAATAAAATTATAAAATTACTAAGTAAAAAAATACCTTTATCTCTAGATACTAGAAAATCTAATATTATGAAAAAAGGTATTAAATTTGGAATAAAATTAATAAATGATACCTCTGGCTTAAATTATGACTCTAAAACTTTATCAGTTTTGAATCAATATAAAATTCCATTTGTTATACAACACATACAAGGAAATCCTGAGAATATGCAAATTAGACCAAAATATAAAAATGAATTATTGGAGATATATGATTTTTTCGAGAATAAAATAAAATTATTGAGGTCAAAAGGAATTGTTCATAATCAAATAATTTTAGATCCAGGGATTGGTTTTGGAAAAAATTTGAAACATAATATGAGTCTGATTAGGAATATATCTATTTTCCATTCACTTGGTTTTCCTATACTTGTAGGTAATTCAAGAAAAAGATTTATTAAACAAATATCAAAAAAAAATGATAGCAATTTAAGATATGGGGGAACTATGGCATCAACAATCTATTTAATTATGCAAGGAGTTCAAATTTTAAGAATTCATGACGTTAATGAAGCAATTCAGTGTATAAAAGTTTTCAAAGAAATCATAAATAATTAATGTCAAAAAAATATTTTGGAACAGATGGGATTAGAGGTGCTATTAATAGTAAATATATAAATGGAGATATGTTCTTTAAATTTGGTTTGGCAAGTGGAACATACTTTAAATCTCAAAAAAAATTAAAACAAACTGCAATTATTGCTAAGGATACAAGATTATCAGGTTATACACTCGAGCCAGCACTTGTATCTGGTTTAGCCTCAGCTGGGATGCATGTATATACTTTGGGACCTTTGCCAACAAACGGTTTAGCAATGCTAACTAAGGAAATGAAAGCGAATATGGGTATAATGATAACCGCATCTCATAATCCTCACCATGATAATGGGTTAAAATTATTTGGTCCTGATGGGATGAAATTATCCGACAAAATAGAAAAGAAGATAGAAAGTCTTATTGATAAAAATATTTCAAAAAATCTCTCAAAACCTGAAAAATTAGGAAGAGTTAAACGATTAGAAACAGGTACCAAAAAGTATATAAAAATTTTAAAAAAAAATTTTAATAAAGAATTTAATTTGAGAGGTTTAAGAATCGTTATAGATTGTGCAAATGGTGCCGGATATAAAGCGGGACCTGAATTATTAAAATCGTTAGGTGCCAAAGTTATATCAATAGGAGTAAAACCAAATGGTTTGAATATTAATAAAAATTGTGGCTCTACTTTTCCAAATAAAATTAAATCAGCTGTAAAAAAATATAAAGCTCATATGGGTATTTCATTAGATGGAGATGCAGACAGAGTAATAATGTGTGATGAAAATAGTAATATTATAGATGGAGACCAAATAATTGCTGCTTTAGCAGATAGATGGAAAAATAAAAAGATGCTTAAAGGAGGTGTGGTAGGAACATCAATGTCGAATTATGGTTTAGAAAATTATTTCAAATCTAATGGTATAAAATTCATAAGAGCCAATGTTGGAGACAGGTATGTTAAAGAAAAAATGCAAAAAAATAATTACAATTTAGGTGGTGAGCAATCTGGACATATTATTTTAGGTAAATTTGCAACGACAGGGGATGGCCTACTTGTAGCTCTAGAAGCTCTGTTTGCTTTGAGAAAAGGAAAAAAAGCTAGTGAATTTTTTAAAAAATTTAAAAAGACACCTCAACTTTTACAAAATATAGAAGTAAAAGATAAGAGTATAATAAATAAAGCCAGTATAAAAAAGTCTATAAAAATAGCTGAAAAATTAATTAAAGGTCAAGGAAGAATATTAGTTAGAAAGTCTGGAACTGAATCAAAAATAAGAGTAATGGTAGAAAGTGAGAATAAAGCACTTCTTTATCGATGTATTAGTATAATTAAAAGAGAAATAAAATAAATTGAAACCAAAATCAAAAATACTGATAATTGCTGGGTCAGACTCATCAGGTGGAGCAGGAATTCAAGCTGATATAAAAACTGTTACATCTCTAGGTTCTTATGCAATGACAGCTGTAACCGCTGTGACATCTCAAAATACTACTGGTGTAAAATCAATTGTTAGTATTGACTCAAAAGAAATTTTTAACCAAATAGTCTTTACTTCTAATGATATAAGGCCTGATGCAATTAAAATTGGAATGCTTCACTCTTCAAATGTAATAAAATCAGTATTAAAAGCTCTAGAAATAGTAAAAGTTAAAAAAATAGTTCTAGACCCTGTCATGGTTGCAAAAGGTGGAGCTAAATTGATAGATTTCAAGGCAATAAATTTACTTAAATTAAAGATGATCAACAAAGTATTTCTAATCACGCCAAATATTCCTGAAGCAGAGATACTTACTCATACAAAGATCATAAATAAAGAAGATATGATTTATGCTGCTAAAAGATTAATTAAGTATGGTGCAAAAAATGTACTTATTAAAGGTGGACATTTAAAAAATAAATTTGTTAGAGATGTTTTTGTTAACAATAATGAAATAAAAGTTTTTGATAGTCAGAGATTTAGAACAAAGAACACTCATGGTACCGGATGTACATTATCAAGTGCAATTACAACTTTTTTATCATGTGGAAAAACAGTAAAGAAATCTTGTGAGCTTGGAATTAAGTATGTAAATTTAGCGATTAAATCAAACCCTAAATATGGAAATGGCTATGGTCCAATTAATCATCTCAATTCTGTGAAAATAGATAATAAATTTAGATAATGAAAAATATAGTTGTTGTTGGATCCCAGTGGGGAGATGAAGGAAAAGGTAAAATCGTTGACTGGTTGTCTGAACAAGCTGATGTTGTAATTAGGTTTCAAGGTGGTCACAATGCTGGACATACTCTTGTTATTGATGGTGTCACTTTTAAATTAAGATTACTTCCTTCTGGTATTGTAAGAAAAGATAAAATATCGATAATTGGTAACGGTGTAGTCATTGATCCATGGGCTTTATTAGATGAAATTAAAGAGATAAGATCTAAAGGAGTTGATGTAAATGTTAATAATTTTATAATTTCAGAGTCAGCGAATTTAATTTTACCTTTTCACAGAGAAATGGACGAAATAAGAGAGGATGCTGCTGGAAAAGGAAAAATAGGAACAACTAGAAGAGGGATTGGACCAGCTTATGAGGATAAAGTTGGAAGAAGATCAATAAGAGTAATGGATTTAAGGTCAGAAAAAAATTTGGATCAAAGATTAGAGTCTGTGTTAATTCATCATAATGCAATAAGAAAAGGATTGGGAAAAAAGATTTATGAAAAAGATCAACTAAAGTCAGATTTACTTAAAATAGCTCCAAAAATATTAGAGTTTTCCCAACCAGTTTGGCTTAAAATCGATCAATATAAAAAACAAAAAAAGAGAATTTTATTTGAAGGCGCCCAAGGAATTTTGCTTGATGTTGATCATGGTACTTATCCTTTCGTTACATCTTCAAATACAGTTGCATCAAGTGCAGCAACAGGAACCGGGTGCGGTCCTAACTCAATAAATTATGTTCTTGGGATTACTAAAGCTTATACCACAAGAGTTGGAGAAGGTCCTTTTCCTACAGAGTTAACAAATGATATTGGAGAATTATTAGGTACACGAGGAAAAGAATTTGGAACAGTCACAAGTAGAAAAAGAAGATGTGGATGGTTTGATGGAGTTTTAGTTAGGCAAACAATAAAAATTTCAGGTATAGATGGTATTGCTTTAACTAAATTAGATGTTTTAGATGAATTGGATGAGATTAAGATGTGTATTGCGTACGAGCTTGATGGAAAAAAGTTAGATTATTTACCTGCATCAGTAGAGGATCAAATAAAAATAAAACCAGTATATAAAACATTTCCAGGGTGGAAAGTTTCCACAAGTGGGATTAAGAATATGAATTCATTACCAGAAAACGCAAAACAATACATCTTTGCTGTTGAGGATTTTATTGGAGCTAAAGTATCCAGTATATCAACTAGTCCTGAGAGAGATGACACTATTTTAGTTGTAAACCCTTTTGAAATTTAATTTACTGGTAGTAGATTTTTTGACTTGGCTAATAAAAGCATATGCTTTTGTAGTTTTTCAAAAGCTTTATTTTCAATTTGTCTTATTCTTTCTCTACTAATTT
>NTJL01000007.1 GCA_002457485.1 Pelagibacterales bacterium MED-G42 | reverse complement strand
AAGTATGGAGTGGATTTATGACTTTTTATCCTCAAAAAACGTTTTAAGATTAAAAATTTTTACATCTTTATTAAGTTTATTATTCTTTTTAATACTATTTTATTTTGGTTTCTTAATGGTCGAGGAAGCTTTTACAAAAAATTATACGACTGGAACCGTATGGGATCCACCGTTATGGGTGCCTTATTCATCTATGATGATAGGGGCAGCTTTAATGATAATTCAGTATATAGCTGAAATAATGAAATTAACTGATGAAAAGGATAACAAATAATGGATCCATTAATAATAGCCTTAATTGTTGCTGTTTTTACATTGATAGTTCTTTTTTCAGGAATTCCAATAGCATTTGGTTTAAGTTTTGTATCAATAGTTCTATTAGTATCTTTCGAAGGTTTTCAAATGTTAGATGTTTTTGCAGAAACATTTTATGCAGGACTTAATTCATTTGTTTTACTTTCAATACCAATGTTTATCTTAATGGGAATGGCTGTAGCTAATTCTCCTGCAGGAAAAGATTTATATACTGGATTAGATAGATGGCTTTGGAGAGTTCCAGGTGGATTGGTTATTTCTAATATAGGTGCCTGTTCAATTTTTGCAGCTTTAAGTGGTTCAAGTCCAGCCACGTGTGCAGCTATTGGAACTATGGGAATACCAGAAATGAGAAAAAGAGGTTACTCTGATCAAATCGCTACAGGCACAATTGCTGCTGGTGGAACATTAGGAGTTTTAATTCCCCCTAGTATTGTTTTAATAGTTTATGGAATTGCTACAGGTACATCGATTGGTAGATTGTTTTTATGTGGTTTAGTTCCTGGTTTTATGTTGGCGGGTATGTTTGCTATTTGGGCTCTTATACATAGTTATTTTATTGATAAAGATGCTGCAAAAGCCTTAAGGAATAAGACACCTCCAACTTTAAAAGAAAAACTTGAAGTGTTACCAAGAATACTTCCCTTTTTGGCTATTATAGCTGGTGTTCTTTATGTTTTATATGGAGGAGTTGCAACTCCATCTGAGGCTTCTGGTGTAGGAGCATTTTTAGTATTCGTATTAATCGCTATTGTTTACAAAATTTACCAACCAAAAAAAATATGGAATATTGTTAAAGTTTCAATGAAAGAAAGTGTAATGATAATGTTTATCATTGCAGCTTCTTATCTTTTTGCATTTACCTTATCTCAACTTTATGTAACTCAATCTTTAGCTCAGAGCATGGTAGAGTTGAGCTCTAATAAATGGGTAGTATTTCTTTTAATAAATATTTTTCTGTTAATTGCTGGCTTCTTCTTACCGCCGGTTGCTGTTATTGTAATGACTTCAGCAATCTTATTACCGGTGATTACAACTTTAGGATTTGACCCTTATTGGTTTGCAATAGTGTTTACTATAAATATGGAAATAGGATTAATAACTCCACCTGTTGGATTAAATCTTTATATAATAAAAGGTATTACCCCAGATGTTAGTTTATCAGAAATTTTAAAAGGCTCGATACCATTTATGATTATAATGGCTTTAGCTATTTTAATATTATGTATTTTTCCAGAAATAGTTACATGGCTACCTGATAAAATAATGGGTAAACCTCTTGGATACTAATAATAAAATTAATCGAAAAGTCTCTGTTGCTCCAATGATGGACTGTACAGATAGGCATGATCGTTTTTTCTTAAGATTAATGAGCAAAAACGTATTACTTTATACAGAAATGGTAGCAACAAAATCAGCAATACATGGTGATCGAAAAAAAATTTTATCTTATAGCCCAGAAGAAAAACCATTAGCTCTTCAAGTGGGTGGATCAAATAAAGATGAATTATCAGAAGTAGCCAAGATTGCAGAAGATATGGGTTATGACGAAATAAACATCAATTTAGGTTGTCCAAGCAAAAAGGTTCAAAAAAATATGTTTGGAGCATGTCTAATGAAGGAACCGAATTTAGTTGCGGAGTGTATTAATGCAATGGTTAATTCATGTAATATACCAGTTACTGCCAAAACTAGAATTGGTTTTGATAATACTGAAGATTTTGAATATTTAAATAAATTTATTCATAAGTTGAATGATGCAGGAACAAATACATTTATTCTACACGCTAGAAAAGCAATGCTTACTGGATTAACTCCTAAACAAAATTTAAATATACCAAAACTAAACTACAGCATGGTCTATGCTATAAAAAAAGAAAATCCAGAATTAGAAGTTATTATTAATGGAGGAATTTCTAAAATTAATGAAATCAATAATCATTTAAATTTTTGTGATGGAGTTATGATTGGAAGATCAATTTATCAAAATCCTTACTCTTTGGTTGATATAGAAAAAGAAATATTTAAAACAAAGAACAACCCTTCAAGAGAACAGGTGGCTGAAAAACTTTTAGAATATCTGGACAAGGAAGTTAAATTAGGCACAAAAGTAAATCATATTATGAGACATACGGTTGGCTTATATCATGGTCAAGTAGGCTCAAAAGATTGGAAGAGGTATCTAAGTGATAATATGATGGCTAGAGACTCAGATTTTGAAAAAGCTAAACATATAATGACTATTGTGCAAAATAATGAAAAGGCCAATCAAGTTAATTCATAATGGAGAATATAAGCTTTAATGAGATAACAAACCTACTATTAGTTTTAGCTTCAGCAGCAGCAGTTGCTGGTTTTATGGCAGGATTATTAGGAGTAGGCGGTGGCATTATTATGGTTCCTGCTTTATATTATGCTTTTACTGTTTTGGATTTTGATATTGTGACGAGAATGCATTTGTCAGTAGGAACATCATTAGCGATAATTATCCCAACTTCAATTATTTCTACAAAAACTCATATGGAATATGATGCTGTAGACTTTAAGATGGTTAAGTCATTTGGTATTTTTATTTTATGTGGAGTTATTGCAGGTACGTTTCTCGCGGTGAATTTAAAAACACCAGCACTAGTATTATTTTTTTCTATATTTGCTTTTATGGTTGGATTATTTTTTATATTCTTAAGAGAAAAACTGGTGGATAATCCTAAAAAGATTTCTGAAATTGTTAAGAATATATCTGGTGTTGTGATTGGATTTATATCAGTTCCTCTAGGAATAGGTGGCGGATCTCTAATGGTACCATTCATGAGAACTTTTGGTTATGATATTAGAAAATCTATAGGTACTGCAGCTGCAATTGGTTTTTTAATTTCTGTAACTGGAACAATAACTATGATTTTAGGAGGTAAAATCACAGACAACATTAATACACCCTTTAGTTTTGGTTACATTAATCTGTTAGGTTTCATTGTTTTCGTACCTGTGACGATGTTTATGGCAAGATTGGGTGCTAAAGCAGTGTATAAAATTAACAAAAAGTTACTTAGTAAGATATTTGGATCATTTTTATTAATAGTTTCTATTAGATCTTTTCTTGAATATTTAGCTTTAATTTAAAAAAAAGATTATTAGGTTAAATTTTTATGTTTAATTTAAAAGAAATTATCTCATCAATCGCAGACGTAGGTCAAAAATTATTTAAAAAAAATGAGATAAAACAGAATGATCTTGATTCCATAATTGCATTGTGTGATGATTTAATTTCGAATAAAGGTGCAGCTTTTGGTATTACGGTAGCACGAAATATTACTGATTTATATCAGACATTAACTCCAGAAAATAAACTTTTATTTTTCAAGAAAATAAATGAAAAATTCAAACCAAATCACACTAAAGTAAGTGAAGCAATAGAGGCTTATAAAAAAACTCAAAACGATAAAAATTTATATAATTTATTTGTGGTTTCCGAAGGTAAAAGACGAGAACTTTTTAGAAGAATGAATATGTCTCCAAATGGTATTTCAACAATCGTGTCTTTAAGAGAGGATTTACTAAAAATTTTAAACGAGAATAAAGAATTACAATCTTTAGATGAAGATTTAAGAGAATTATTTAAATCTTGGTTTAACCCAGGGTTTCTTAAGCTTGAAAAAATTACTTGGGATACTAAAGCAGCAGTTTTAGAAAAAATAATGAAATATGAAAGAGTTCATGAAATCAAAAATATGGATGAACTTAAAAGAAGATTGGGTGAGGATAGAAGATTTTTTTCATATTTTCATCCAGCATTAGAAGATGAACCAATAATTTTTGTTCAAGTAGCACTTACTAATGGCCTTGGTAGATCTATCCAAGAATTAACAAAGCCCCGTTCTGATGGAGAAAAAAAATATGACTCTGCAACTTTTTATTCTATTAGCAATTGTCAAGAAGGATTGTCAAGAGTAACATTGGGAAATTTTTTAATTAAAAGAGTTGTTTACGAAATTCAAGAGGAATTACCTAATATAAAAAATTTCGGAACACTTTCACCTATCCCAGGTTTTAGAAAGTGGTTTTCTAGTTTAGATGAAAATAAGATTAAAGTTATTTTAGGTAAATTATCATATGAGAGTGTATCATTCTTAAAATCAGCTGATTTAAAGATTGGTGATACTAGAATAGCTTCAAATAAAGATTCAATAATTAAATTAGTTGCACATTATTTAGCAAATGAAAAAAATCAAAAGCAAAGACCTATTAATGATGTTTGTAGATTTCATTTAGGTAATGGTGCAATAATTGATGATATAATTATAAATGCTAATGTTTCGGAGGTCGGATTCAACAGATCATTTGGAGTTATGGTCAATTATTTATATGAATTAAAAAATATCGAAAAAAATCATGAAGATTATATTAATAATAAAAGAATTATTGTATCTGATAGACTTAAAAAATTTATATAAGATTAATACTAATTCATACCCCATTTTACTTTATTCCAAATTCTTTCATGAAAGTAATAAAAAAAAAGAGGAATTATTGAGCCCAAACCTAATATCCCTGCACCAGTAAAAGTGCCTGTAAATACGTAGCCAAAAATTACCCAATAAATAAAAATAAATAGTCTCCAAGAAAATGTTTTTGCAACTGATCTAATTTTTTTATCTGCCATATTCTAAATATACAAGAAATATGTATGGTTACAATCAGACAAGTTTTAAGCAAAAAAAAAGGAGGTGATTTCAGTCTCCCTCAATCACCTCACAATAATAATTTATTTGATTCTCTCTATATTTATGAACACTTATTAGTTGAAAATGAGCTTTACTAACATTTAAATTTTTTGATCGTATTCTCCTATTTTTCCAGTCTTTTGGAGTAAATTGTCAATAAAATCAAAAATCTTCTTTTTTCTATCGTTAGAAGTTGGACTTTCTGTAACAATGACCAGAGATGGTTTATTTGATGAAGCTCTTATTAGTCCCCAAGAACCATCATCAAAAGAAAATCTTATTCCGTTTACTGTTAGAATTTCATTTATTGATTGTCCGTCAATTAAAGTTTTATTTTCTTTAATTTTCTTAATTTGTTTAACCAACTGATCAACTAATTGATATTTTTCCTCGTCTTTACAAAATGGAGCCATTGTTGGTGATTGATATGTAACAGGTAATTTTTTTATTGCTTCTGACATAGTATTATTTTGATTATTCAAAAGATGACAAACTTGTATAGCTGAATTAATCCCATCATCATAACCATAACCTAAAGGTTCATTAAAAAAGAAATGTCCACTTTTTTCGAAGCCAGCCAGTGCTTTTTCTGTGTTTACTTTTCTTTTGATATGAGAATGTCCAGTCTTCCAATAAATAGTTTCACAATTATTTTTTGATAAAATTTCATCTTTTGAATATAAACCAGTTGATTTTACATCAACTACAAATTTAGAATTTTTATGTTTATAGGATAAATTTCTAGCTATTAATAAACCAATTTTATCTGAAAATATTTCATTTCCTCGATTATCGATAACTCCAACTCTATCTCCATCGCCATCAAAGCCAAAACCAATATCTGCATTATTATCTTTTACAGCTTTAGCAATAGCATGCAACATCTCTAAATCTTCTGGATTAGGATTATATTTTGGAAATGTCCAATCTAGTTCACAATCTAATTCTACAACTTCACATCCAATTCCTCTTAAAATATCTGGTGCAAAAATTCCTGCTGTCCCATTTCCACACGCAACAACTGCTCTAATTTTTTTATTTAATTTATTCTTTTCTATTAAGTCTTTTTTATATACTTCTTGGAAATTTTTAATTTTTTTTTCAGTCCCTTCTCCTTTATAAAAGTCTTCATTTAGTGTAATTGCTTTAAGTTCTTTCATTTCTTCTGGAGCGTGAGTAAGACCTTTTTTGATACCCATCTTTACACCTGTCCATCCGTTTTCATTATGACTAGCTGTAACCATTGCAACTGCGTCAGCATCTAAATTAAATTGTGCAAAATATACCATTGGTGATAAAGATAAACCCACGTCTTCTATAAAACAGCCTGTTGAAATCAAACCTTCTGTTAGTGATTTTTTGATCTCTTCACTGTAGGATCTGTAATCATGACCGACGATAACTCTAGGGTTATTTTTTTCTGTATGTTTTTGTATTTGTGTTCCTAAACCTCTACCAAGATTCTTGATTCCCTCTAAATTAATGTTTTCTTTGTACAACCATCGCGCGTCATATTCTCTAAAACCATATGGATCTATTTTGATTTTCTTATTCATTACTTAGTTATTTACTATTTTTTTGATTTTTTTATTGATAAATTTTTATTAATGTTCTATATATGTTCTGTTGATTTATTGTTTATATAGTATATTAACATTAAGCGCATACAACATCTAGTTGTTTTCGCTAAATAAATAAATATAATACTAATTTTATGAATAAAGTCCTATCTCAAGCCTTAAAGAAAGCTGTCTCTGAATATAGCCCTCAAGTCAATGAAATTTCTAAGAATAATAGACCTGATCTTTTTTCATTAAGCAATGAAACAGAATTATTTCAAAATGATAAAGGTATTATAATTAAAATTGATCGATCTCGTGATTCTAAGTTAACTGATTTTGGAAAAGCAACTTTAAAAGATAGATATTTAGGTCACAACGAATCATTTCAAGATCTGTTTGCAAGAGTAGCCAGCACTTATTCAGATGATAATTTACACGCCCAAAGAATTTATAATTACATAAGCAATTTATGGTTTATGCCAGCAACACCTGTATTATCTAATGGTGGAACAAAAAGAGGATTACCAATTTCTTGCTTTTTGAATGAGGCCTCTGATAGCTTGGGTGGTATTCTAGATCTTTGGAGTGAAAATGTTTGGCTTGCAGCAAAAGGTGGAGGAATTGGAAGTTACTGGGGTAATTTAAGATCTATTGGCGAAAAAATTGGTAAAGTTGGAAAAACTTCAGGAATAATACCATTCATTAAAGTTATGGACTCTCTCACAATGGCAATCAGTCAAGGTTCTTTGAGAAGAGGTTCTGCAGCTTGTTATCTTCCAATTGATCATCCTGAAATAGAAGAATTTATTGAAATGAGAAGACCAACAGGTGGCGATCCAAATAGAAAGGCTTTAAACTTACATCACGGTGTTTTAGTTTCAGATGCATTTATGCGTGCGGTTGAAACAGATGAACAGTGGGCATTAAAAAGCCCAGCAGATGGCACAGTCCAACAAACTATTTCTGCAAGAAATTTATGGATAAGATTGTTAACTGCTAGAATAGAAACTGGTGAGCCTTATATAATTTTTATAGATACAGTTAATAGACAAATTCCTCAGCATCATAAACTTGCTAACTTAACGGTCAAAACTTCAAATTTATGTAGCGAAATTACTTTACCTACTGGTATAGACAAAGATGGAAGAGACAGAACTGCAGTTTGTTGTTTGTCCTCTTTAAATTTGGAAAAGTATGATGAATGGAAAGATGATCCAGATATGATTAGTGATGTAATGAGATTTTTAGATAATGTTTTATCAGATTTTATAAACAAAGCTCCTGATCAATTTAATGACGCTAAGTATTCTGCTGAAAGAGAGAGAAGTGTAGGATTGGGAGTTATGGGCTTTCACTCTTTTTTACAAAAAAATAGAATTCCACTTGAGTCAGTTATGTCTAAATCTTGGAATAAAAAGATATTTAAAAATATTCATGAAAAAGTTAATCAAGCTTCAAAAGATCTTGCTGAAGAAAGAGGTGCCTGTCCAGATGCTGAGGAATATGGATTTAAAGAAAGATTTTCTAACAAAACAGCGATAGCCCCAACAGCATCAATTTCAATTATCTGTGGTGGTGCTTCTCCAGGAGTAGAACCGATTGCTGCTAATAGCTATACACACAAAACTTTATCAGGCTCATTTAATGTTAGAAACAGATATTTAGAGGAAATATTAGAAAGCCACGGTAAAAATGATGATGAGACTTGGTCAACCATTACAACAAATCAAGGTTCAGTTAGTCATTTAGATTTTTTAACTGAATTAGAAAAAGATGTATTTAAAACTGCTTTTGAGCTAAACCAGGCGTGGATTATTGAATTAAGTGGAGACAGAACTCCATTTATCTCTCAAGCTCAATCTGTAAATTTATTTTTACCTGCTGATGTTCATAAAAAAGAATTACATAAAATTCATTTTGATGCATGGAAAAAAGGTCTGAAAAGCCTTTATTATTGTAGATCAAAATCAATTCAAAGAGCTGAAAATATCAACGATGCAAAGTCAACAGATATTATGGCTAATGTTTATAAAAATAAATCAACCAAAACTGAAGAACCAGAATACGAGGAGTGCCTATCATGTCAGTAGCAGAAAAAATAAATTCGGAAATTATTCAACCAAAAAAAAAAGAAATTATTCAACCAAAAAAAATGGGATTGTTAGTTGAAAATCCTGTTTATAAACCTTTTCGATATCCATGGTGTTATGATGCATGGTTAACTCAACAAAGAATTCATTGGTTGCCAGAGGAAGTACCATTGGGAGATGATGTTAGAGATTGGCAAAAAAATCTTTCACAATCTGAAAAAAATTTATTAACTCAAATCTTTAGATTTTTTACTCAAGCTGATGTTGAGGTTAACAATTGTTATTTAAGACATTATACAACTGTTTTTAAACCAACTGAAGTTTTAATGATGATGACTGCTTTTGCTGCTATGGAAACAGTTCATGTTGCAGCTTACTCTCATCTTTTAGATACAATAGGAATGCCAGAGTCAGAATATTCAGCTTTTATGAAATATAAAGAGATGAAAGATAAATACGATTACATGCAAGATTTTAATGTAAATTCAAAAGAAGACATTGCAAAAACTGTAGCTGTCTTTAGTGCTTTTACAGAAGGTTTGCAATTATTTGCTAGTTTTGCAATTCTATTAAATTTTCCAAGACATAATAAAATGAAAGGAATGGGACAGATCGTTACTTGGTCAGTAAGAGATGAAACTCTTCACTGTAATTCAATGATAAGAATATTTAAGGAATTTATTAATGAAAATCCTGAAATTTGGACACCAAAATTAAAAAAAGAACTTTATGAAGCATGTAGAACTATCATAGAGCACGAAGATGCCTTTATTGATTTGGCATTTGAAATGGGTCCTATGGAAGGTCTAACTGCTCAAGAGGTTAAAGATTATATAAGGTTTATTGGCAACAGAAGATTAGTTCAATTAGGATTAGAACCTATATATGATGTTGATAAAAATCCATTAGGCTGGTTAGATACAATGTTAAATGCTGTTGAACACATGAATTTTTTTGAAGGTCGTGCCACAGAATATTCTAAAGCATCAACTCAAGGCTCTTGGGCAGAGGCATTTAGTTAATAAAAAAGTAATGGAAGTTATAATTTTTAAATTAGCTAAGTTTGGTTTTGCAGCTTTAATAAGTTGAATTATAAAAAATATTTTCGTAAAACAAGTCTAAAGCAGCCAGGTGTGGGCAGTTTTTTTCTTAATGAAATACTAAAAAAAAAACCTAAAATTTTTTTAGAAATTGGTGTTTTTCACGGGGTTACTTCGAGAAATGTTTGTGAATTACTTTACAAGATTCATAAAAACGATTTTAAATTTATTGGATTAGATTTATTTGAAAAAAATGATGAAAATAAAAATGAGATAATACCTAACACAAAATTTTCAAACCCTTTCAAAACAATATGGTACAGATTTATTAAGAGAGAGGACCCATACAGCCTGAATGCAGTACAAGGCCTCTTAAATAAATTTAAGGATAATGTTCATTTGATTAAAGGTAATTCTAATAAAATATTAAAAAAAATTGATATGTCTAAAGTAGACTATGTTTTTTTAGATGGTGGACATGAATATAATACAGTAAAGAATGATTTAGATTGTTGCAAAGCAGTAATTGATAATAACGGAACAGTACTTTGTGATGATTACGATTTAAGTTATGCACCAGGCGTTAAGCAATCAATTGATGAGTTTGTAAAAAAACACCATTATAAACGTGAAATTATTTGTAATGGAAGATTTGCAAAAATTGAAAAATGATAGTTTAAATTATCTTCGATTAATTTTTTTTACTTTACGGTACTTACTTCCATTATAGCTAGCCAAAGGTCTAATTAGTTTATTTGAATTATGCTGCTCAATTATGTGTGCAGACCAACCAGTAATTCTGGAAATAACAAATATTGGCGTGAAAAAATCAGTATCAAAACCCATTAGATGATAAGTTGGCCCAGTTGGATAATCAACATTAGGATGAATATTTTTTCTATCAATCATCACTTTTTCTACAATATCATAAATTTTTTCAAATTTTTTATCTTTTTTGATTCTAGCTACTTTTCCAAAATATTCTCTCATAGTTGGAACTCTTGAGTCTCCAGATTTATAAACTCTATGACCGAAACCCATTACCACATCTTTTTTATCTAATGCACTGTTAATCCATTTAAAAGCATTTTCTGGTTTTTTAATTTTTTTCATCATATGCATTACTTCTTCGTTTGCACCGCCATGTAAAGGTCCTTTTAAACTTGCAATAGCACCTGTGATGGCTCCGTGAATATCAGATAAGCTACTTGTGATTGTTCTTGCTGTAAATGTTGAAACATTGAAACTATGTTCAGCATATAAAATTAAAGAGACATCAAATGCTTTAACAATATCTTTATTTGGAACTTTTCCAAAACACATATGAAAAAAGTTTTCAGCAAATGTTAAGTTTTTTTTTGGTGAAATAATTTTCTTTCCTTTTCTAAGGCGATAAAATGCTGCTAAGGCTACCGGAGTTTTTGCAAATATTCTCATTGCTTTTCTAAGGTTTGCTTTTGGGGAATTATTTTTTGTTTCTTTATCCTCAAGACCCATAACACTTACAGCTGTTCTTGCCACATCCATTGGGTGTGATTTTTTTGGCATTTGCTTAAGAACATTGATTAATGTTTTCGATAAATTTCTTTCTTTAGACTCTTCTTTTTCAAATTGTTTGAGTTGTTTTTTGTTTGGTAACTCTTTATTCAAAATTAAATAAGCTATTTCTTCAAATTTACAGTTAGCACACAAATCTTGAGCAGCATATCCTCTGTAAGTAAGAGAATTAATTTCAGGCATTACTTTTGAAATTTCTGTCTCATCGACAGTAACTCCCAATAATCCTTTTTTAATATCATTACTCATTATTCATGACCTTCTGTACTAAAATTATAAATCTTTTCGTCTAAAGAATTGTATTTTTCATAGTCTACAAGCTCGTATAATCTTTTTCTAGTTTGCATCTTATCAATTACGTTATTCTGATGTCCATTTACATAAATGTCTCTTAATCCATCTTCTACATTTTTCATTGCTAAACGTTGAGTGGTCACTGGGTAAATCACTATATTATAACCTAAATTTTCTAATTCCATATAGTTGAGAAGTTTAGATTTTCCAAATTCTGTCATATTAGCCAACAAATAACATGGTAATTCTTTTCTAACTTTTTCAAATTCATTTTCATTATGCAATGCCTCTGGAAATATAACTTCAGCACCTGCATCTATATAAGCTTTACATCTTTCAATCATCTTATCTATTCCCTCAACTCCTTTAGCATCAGATCTTGCGATTATCTTAAAATTTTCATCTTTTTTAGCTGCAACACATTCTTTAATTTTACTTACCATAGCATCGGAAGAAATAAGTTCTTTATGATCTAAATGCCCACATCTTTTTCTTTCTATTTGATCCTCTAGGTGTACAGCGGTAATTCCAAATTCTTCAAAGATTTCTATAGTTTCTTTACATGATTTAAAACCAGTATCTATATCCACAATTGTTGGTAAGTTTGTTACTCTTGATATCAAATATGATCTGGTACTTACGTCTTGTAATGTTGTCAAACCAATATCGGGAAAACCAAGGTCATTTGCCATAACACCGCCTGAAACATAAACAGCATCATAACCTATCTCCTCTATCAATTTAGCAGTTAAAGGATTGTAAGCACCTGGAACTCTTAAAATTTTATTTGTTTTTAATTTACTACTAAAATCTATTCTTTTTTGACTTGGTTCTTTTTCTACAAAATGCATTAAAAAATACCTTTTTTTATATTTCTTTTAAGTTTATTTTTCTTTATCATAATATTTAAGTTATTAAGTTGACCATTTTTAAGGTTCTTAAGGTTCTGTACAGTTTTTAAAAATCTATTACTTTCTTTTTTATCAAGTATTCCTTTTGTTAAAGTTAAAAATTTATCAATATAATTTTTTCTTTTAAATGGCCTTGCTCCATATGGATGAGCATCTGCTCTATCTAGTTGTTGAATAATCTTTTTGCCATTATTTAATGTAATAATTACTTTTGCTCCAAATGATTTATTTTTTGGGTTGGGATCATGATATTTTTTTGTCCATTTTTTATCTTCAAATGTTTTAATTGAACGCCAAATTTTAATAGTACTTTCCCTTTTTGCTCTTGATTTGCTATAAGATTTTACATGATGCCAATCTCCATCTTCTAAAGCGACTGCAAATATGTACATTATAGAGTGATCAAGGGTTTCTCTACTAGCATTAGGATCCATTTTTTGTGGATCATTTGCGCCTGTACCAATTACAAAATGAGTATGATGACTTGTAAAAATATCAATTTTTTTTATTTGACTAAGATTAGGAATCTTAACTTTTAATTTTTTTGCTAAATCAATTAACGCCTGTGACTGATATTCAGCAGAATACTCTTTGGTATAGGTTTCTAAAATTGCTTTTTTACTTTCGTTTACTTTTGGTAAAGGAACTTTATATTTAGCATTTTTTCCACCTAGAATTCTAGCAATTACACTATCTTCACCTTCGTATATTGGGCTAGGTGCACCTTCGCCCCTCATTACTCTATCTACAGCTTCTATTGCAAGTTTTCCAGCGTGAGCAGGTGCATATGCTTTCCAACTTGATATTTCTCCCTTTCTAGATTGCCTTGTAGATATTGTTGTATGAAGTGCTTGTTGGACCGCTTGATATATGGTCTCAGTTTTAAGTTTTAACATTGCACCCAGTCCCGCAGCAACACTTGGTCCCAAATGAGCAATATGATCTACTTTGTGTTTATGAAGACAAATACCTTTCACAAGATTTACTTGCACTTCATAGGCAGTAATAATTCCTCTTAAAAGATCTAAGCCACTTCTTTTATTTTGTTGAGCTACGCTTAATAAAGGTGGAATATTGTCACCAGGATGACTGTAATCTGCAGCTAAAAATGTGTCATGAAAATCAAGTTCTCTTACCGCAGTTCCATTAGACCAAGCTGCCCACTCACAATCAAATTTTTGTTTTGAATTTATTCCAAATACAGTTGCTCCATTTTTTCTAGGATGTTTCATAGCCATCTCTCTTGCAGAAATTACAGACTTTCTATTTAAAGAAGCGATAGCAACTGATGCGTTATCAATTATTCTATTAATTACCATTTCAATAGAGTCTTTATTTAATTTTGAATTATCGCTTGCTATCTCAGCTATTTTCCAAGCTAATTGTTTTTTTTTTGGTAAGTGAATTTTAGATGGATATACTTTTATATTATGTACTATCAAAATGTCTCCTAATTATCGGGATGTTTGTAATAGTTAAAAAAAAATAATCAATATTAAAGATATTTAGAAACAATTTTTTCTACATCAACAAAGTCTTTTATAAGGTGATTATGGTAAATTTCATTAATATTTTTTTCGGTATATCCATCTTCAAGTAAAATAACTGGTAGTCCAGCAGCTTTTGCGGCATTAGCATCAGTTTCACTATCTCCAATCATTAATGTTTTTCTAATATCTCCATCTAGAATTTCTATCACTGAAGTTAAGTGTCTAGGATCTGGCTTACAATAATCAAAAGTATTCGATCCAGCTACATATTCAAAAAAATCATAAATTCCAATTTTCTTTAAAAGATCTATTGCTAAATGTTCTTGCTTGTTAGTGCATACAGCCATTGAAATATTTTTTGCTTTTGCCCAAATTAAGAATTCTTTAACACCCTTAATTAATGTACTCTCATTTATTATATTTTTACCATAGTAATCAACAAAATCCTTAACCATCTCCTTTTTAACCTGTTCATCTTGAACTTTTCCAAACTCTTTTTTAGCCTGTCCCCAAATAGATCTTCCAATCATAGCACCAGCTCCTTGACCGACTAGATTCCTTATTTCTTCAGTAGATTTTGTTGGATAGCCAAATTTTTTCATCACAAAATTGTGAGCCCTCATTAGATCAGGAGCAGTATCAACTAAAGTTCCATCTAAATCGAAAAGAATTGTAAATATTTGACTCATCAAAAAGTTTTTTTAAGAAATATATTGTGAATTAATAAATATATATACTTAATATAAAGAAATGCCTAGATGAAACAATTAAGTTTACAAAAATATCAAGACAAGTTGAGACATAAATTTTTAAGAAACGGTACTAAAATGATTGGACCTGATACAATTTATTTTTCTTCAGATACCAAAATTGGTAAAAATGTGACTATAGAACCCTTCGTGGTTTTTGGATCGAATGTAAAAATAGGTAACAATGTGATTATTAAATCTTTTTCACATCTTGAAAATTGTAAAATAGAAAACAAGGTTGAAGTAGGTCCATATGCAAGAATAAGACCTTACACGATATTAAAAGAGGGTTCAAAAATTGGAAATTTTGTAGAAATAAAAAAAAGTACAGTAGGAAAAAAAACTAAGATTAATCATTTAACTTACATTGGAGATACAAATATTGGTAAAAATGTAAATGTTGGTGCTGGTACTATTACTTGCAATTATGACGGAGTTAAAAAAAATAAAACTAAAATTAAGGATAATGTATTCATCGGGTCCAATTCTTCATTGGTTGCACCTGTAACTTTAAATCAAAATAGTATTATTGGTGCAGGCTCTGTAATTACAAAAAATGTAAAAAAAAAATCACTAGCCTTAACTAGAAGCTTACAAACAGAAGTAAAAAATTATAAAAGAAAAAATAAATAGTTATGTGTGGAATAATTGGTATAAATAGTAACAAACAAGTAACAGCATCAATTATAAATTCTCTTAAAAAATTAGAATATAGAGGATATGACTCAGCAGGTCTTGCTACTCTTTCTAATGGTTCAATAAATGAAATTAAAACTGAGGGTAGAGTAGATAAATTAGAAAAAAGTTTACTATCACAAAACATTGAGGGTTCTATTGGTATAGGTCATGTAAGATGGGCAACTCATGGTATTCCAAATAGTCTTAATGCGCATCCACATTCATCAAATAATGTTTCAGTAGTTCATAATGGAATTATTGAAAACTCAACGATATTAAAAAAGTTTTTAATTGGTAAAGGTCATGTATTTAAATCTCAAACAGATACGGAGGTAATTGTTCATTTAATAACTGAACATTTAAAAACAGATAGCTACGTTGATGCGATAACGAAAACGTTAAAATCACTTCATGGAAGTTTTGCTTTGGGTATTTTATTTAAAGATGAACCAGACCTAATTGTAGGTGCTAGGCGTGGCTCTCCTTTAGCAGTTGGTTATGGTCCTAGTGAGAATTATTTAGGGTCAGACTCGTATGCTCTAAAATCAATGACAAATAAAATAACTTATCTAAATGATGGAGAATTTTGTTTTATTAAAAAAGATTATGTTGAGTTCTATAATGAAGAAGGAATAAAAATAAATAAAAAAGTTTTGGAGTTATCAACTGATGAAAAAAATTATGATAAAGGTGAATTTAAACACTTTATGGCAAAAGAGATTGAGGAGCAGCCTTTAACTGTTAAAAATGGAATTAAAGAATATATCGATAGTCACAATAACGATATAAATATACATAATTTTCCATGGAAAATTGAAGAAATATCATCAATTACTTTAATAGGATGTGGCACAGCTTATCATTCATGTTTAATGGCAAAATACTGGTTTGAGGAACTTACTTCCATGGAGGTTAACATAGATATTGCTTCAGAATTTAGATATCGAAAAAATAGATTTAAAAAAGATAATTTGTATGTATTTGTCTCTCAATCTGGTGAAACAGCTGACACTTATGCCGCTTTGGACCTATGTAACAAAAATGAAATGAAAACTTGTGCTGTTGTAAATGTAATAGAGAGTTCAATTGCAAGAGACTCAAAGTTTATTTTACCAATTCATTGTGGGACAGAGATTGGTGTTGCTTCCACAAAAGCCTTCTTAGGTCAAATTTTGATTCTTTATATCTTTGCTTTAAAAATTGGAGTAATGAAAAAAGATTTAGATATTAAAAAATTTAGTGAAAAATTAGTTGAATTAAAAAAATTACCTGAATTAATTAAGGAAACATTATTAATTGATAATAAAGTCCAAACAATTGCTGGAACTTTTAACGAAGCAAAAGGGTCAATGTATTTAGGTAGAGGATATTCTTATCCTATAGCTTTAGAGGGAGCTTTGAAGTTAAAAGAATTATCTTATATTCATGCTGAGGGATATCCTGCAGGTGAAATGAAACATGGACCATTAGCATTAATAGAGGAAGGTATGCCTGTTGTTGTTCTTGCTCCACGTGATAGTTATTACAAGAAAACAATTTCTAATATGCAAGAAGTTATTGCAAGAGGAGCAAAAGTTTTACTTATTACAAATAAAAGTGAAGATGAAGTAACTTCTGAAAATATTTGGGAAACAATTGAAGTAGAAAGCACTAATGAAGATCTTTTACCGTTTCTTCTGACAATTCCTTTACAAAAATTAGCTTATTATTCAGCTTTAAAGAAGGGTTTTGATATAGATAAGCCTAGAAATCTAGCAAAATCAGTTACTGTAGAATAGAAAATCATCTATAGTTAATTAATTTTTTTGTATTAAATTATAAATATGAAAAAAATTATTAATGAACCAAGTAATTTTGTTAAAGAGTCAATTCAAGGGTTAGTGACCTCTCACCCCGATGTTTATTCATTTGCTGAAGATAACGAGAATGTCATTACTAGATCAACAAAAGCTAGTAACAAGGTAGGAATAGTCACTGGCGGGGGATCAGGACATTTACCAGTTTTTACAGGGTATGTCGGTGAAGGAATGCTAGATGCATGTGCGATTGGTTCTGTATTTGCATCACCGTCTGTTGATCAAATTGCATCAGCTATCAGAAATGGAAATAATGGAAATGGAGTTTTGTGTATTATTGGAAATTATGGTGGAGATGTAATGAATTTTGAAATGGCATGTGAAATTGTTGCTGAGGAGGGAATTCAAACAAAAAAATTAATAATTGCAGACGATATTGCGAGTGCATCTCATGAGGATAGATTAAAACGAAGAGGAATTGCTGGCATGATCTATATTTTCAAAATTGCTGGAAGTTTAGCTGAAAATGGAAAATCTCTTGAAAAGGTATTTGAAATAACATCTTTGGCTAACGATAATATTAGAACTCTAGGGGTTGCTCTATCACCATGTATTCTACCAGAAGCTGGAAAACCAACTTTTGAAATTTCTAATGATGAAATAGAAATAGGCATGGGTATTCATGGTGAACCAGGGATAAAGAGAGAGAAACTCAGAAAAGCAGATCCATTAGTTGATGATTTATGTAAAAGAATTTTAGATGATATAAAATTGGATAATAAAGATAAGGTATCAATTATGATTAATAGTTTAGGATCAACTCCGTTAGAGGAACTTTATATTATATCAAAAAGAGTAAATGAAAATCTATCAAAGTTGAAGATTGAGATCATCAAATCTCATGTTGGAAGATATGCTACATCGATGGAAATGGCAGGTATGTCTATAACTGTTCTTAAACTAACTGATGATTTAGAAAAAAATTTGTTATCAAATTCAAAATGTCCTTTCTGGACTAATTAAGATGTTTAATAAAGATGAGATGATAAAAATTTTTGATGAATTATTTATTCAATCAAAAATTCATTATAACGATTTTAATGAGGCAGATGGAAAAATTGGAGATGGGGATTTAGGTATTACAATTCAAAATGGATTTCAAGAAATTGTAAATAATAAAGATAATTTTACTGATGACTTAGGACATAATTTTATGCTTTGTTCTCAAGCATTTGTGAAAAAATCTGGATCTAGTTTTGGTACTCTTATAGCATTTTGTTTAATGAATATTTCAAAGTCTTTAAAGGGTAAAAAATTATTAACACATGGTAATATAATTGAAATTTTTGAAATATGTATAAAAACAATAAAAGAAAGAGGAAAAACTAATTTAGGTGATAAAACAATATTGGATACTTTGGATTTCATATTAAATAAAATTAAAGAGAAAAAAGATAATATAAAATATAGTGAAATTTTTAAATCATCTACTAAAGAGGCGTTAAATTCATTCAAAGGAAAGAAAATTTTAATCGGTAGAGCAAGAATGTTTGAGGAAAAAACTAAAGATTTTGATGATCCAGGTATGTTAGCTCTTAGTAAGTTAGCTGAGGGTTTTTAGTAAATATAAGGTGTTTATTAATTTTATATTAAATTTATCAGAAGAGTTGAATATAGATAAAAGTCTGCTAAAACACTTTCAGGTTGAATATGAAAAATTGGAAAACAAATAGTTGGAAAAAATATCCTGTAAAACACATTCCAGAATATCCTGATAAAGATGTGTTGAGCATGGTTTTAGATAAAATTAGAAATTATCCTCCATTAGTTTTTGCAGGAGAAACTAGGCATCTAAAATCTCAACTTGCAGATGTTGTAGATGGTAAAGCATTTTTATTGCAAGGTGGTGATTGTGCAGAAAGTTTTGCAGAATTTCATCCTGATAATATTAGAGATACTTTTAAGTTGATGCTTCAAATGTCTTTAGTTTTAACTTACTCAGCTTCATTGCCAGTTGTAAAGCTAGGAAGAATTGCTGGACAATTTTCTAAACCAAGAAGTGCTCCAACAGAAGTAAAAGATGGAATTGAACTTCCAAGTTATTTGGGAGACAATATAAATGGTATAGAATTTGAAGAAAAATCAAGAATTCCAGATCCAAAAAGATTGTTTAGGGCTTATTCCCAGTCAGCAGCTACATTAAATTTAATAAGAGCTTTTTCTAAAGGGGGTTTTGCTGACTTAAATAAAGTTCATTTATGGAATTTAGATTATATTAAAAAAACTCCTGAAACAAAAAGATTTAAAGAATTGGAAGATAAGATCGCAGACGCATTAGCCTTTATGGAAGCTTGTGGTATAACTTCAGATTTTAATAATAGATTATACACAGTAAATTTCTGGACTTCTCACGAAGCTTTATTGTTACCTTTTGAAGAAGCTATGACAAGAACAGACTCCACTACTGGAGAATATCATGATACTTCAGCTCATTTTGTTTGGATCGGTGATAGAACAAGACAATTAGATGGTGGTCATGTTGAGTTTTGTAGGGGAATAGAGAATCCAATTGGTATTAAGTGTGGACCAACTCTTAAAGCAGATGACCTAATAAACTTATGCAATAGAATTAATCCAAAAAATGAAAAAGGCAAAATAACTTTAATTTCAAGATTTGGTGCAGATAATGTTTCAAAACATTTACCCAAATTAATTAGAGCAATTAAAAAAGAGGGTTTAAATGTCATCTGGTCTTGTGATCCATGCCATGGAAATACAATCAAAGCTACTACTGGATTTAAAACAAGACCTTTTAATAGTGTAGTTAAAGAAGTTAAAAATGTTTTTGCATGTCATCAAAGTGAAGGAAGTTATGCGGGAGGACTTCATATTGAGTTGACTGGTCAAAATGTCACTGAATGTACTGGTGGAGCACAAAAAATTTCTGATAAGGATTTGTCTTCTAGGTATAATACTCATTGTGATCCAAGATTAAATGCTAATCAGGCTTTAGAATTAGCCTTTTTAATTTCAGATGAGATTAAAAAGAATAGCAGATATTCTAAAGATGCAATTCAAGCGGCATCTTAAGCCATTGTTTTTAATTATATAATTACTAAATTAGAATCATGATAGTAAATGAAAAAGTAAATTTTATTTCAAACTGGATTAAAGCATATGTGGATAATATGCCAAGTAAAGCCCAATCACTTGTAATTGGAATATCAGGAGGTATAGACTCCTCTGTATCTAGTACTCTAAGTGCTATGACTGGTTTAAAAACGATTGTGTTATCGATGCCAATAAAACAAAAATCATTTCAACATGATTTAAGTTTAAAACATCAAGAATGGTTAACTAAAAAATTCAAAAATGTTGAAGCCCATACAATTAATTTAGATGAATTATTTAGAGCTTTTAGTCATAGTTTATCAAAATTTGATAATGAACATGGGTTTGCAAATTCGAGAGCAAGATTAAGAATGACTACTCTGTACCAAGTAGCTGCAGCAAATAAAGGAATTGTAGTAGGAACTGGAAATAAAGTAGAGGATTTTGGAGTAGGATTTTACACAAAATATGGTGACGGAGGAGTTGATATATCACCAATTGCTGATTGTAATAAAACTGAAGTTTGGGAACTTGGAAAAGAGTTAAATATTTTAGATGAAATCATCAATGCTGCTCCAACAGATGGATTATGGGATGATGGTAGAACAGATGAAGGTCAATTAGGTTTAAAATATGATGAATTAGAAGAGGCTATGAACAACCCTAATTCTACAAATAGAGCAGAATACGAAAAAATAAGAAAACAAAATTTGCATAAAATGGACCCTATTCCAGTGTGCAAAATTCCAAATTAATCAATTAGATTCACAAATCTAAAAATTAAGTATATTTCTAAAATTATAGATATGGATATTTTTTTAACAAATAATCTCACTAATAAAAAAGAGAGATTCATTCCTAAAAATGAAAATAATATAGGCATGTATGTTTGTGGTCCAACAGTTTATGATGATCCACACATTGGAAATGCAAGACCAATTGTTGTTTTTGATATTTTATTTAAAATACTTAAAAGTAAATTTTCTTCAGTTACTTATGTGAGAAATATTACTGATGTAGATGATAAAATTATAAAGTCTTCTCAAGAAAGAAAAATACCTATCTCAAACTTGACTGAGAGTGTTATTAAAAGTTTTCATGAGGATTGTAATTTTTTAAATTGTGAAAGTCCCAGTCGAGAACCAAAAGCAACTGATCATATTAGTGAAATGATAGATATGATTTCAGAACTAACAAAAAATGGTTATGCTTATGAAAGTAATAAGCATGTTTATTTTGAGGTTAAAAAATTCAAAGATTATGGTCAACTATCTAATAAAAAATTAGAAGAATTAATAGCTGGATCAAGAATTGAAGTTAGTGATAGTAAAAAAAATACTGAGGATTTTGTTTTATGGAAACCTTCTAAAGAAAATGAGCCTTCATGGGACTCTCCCTGGGGAAAAGGAAGACCAGGTTGGCATTTAGAATGTTCAGCAATGTCAAAGAAATTTTTAGGAAACGAGTTTGATATTCATGGAGGAGGAATAGATTTACTTTTTCCTCATCATGAAAATGAAATTGCACAATCAAGATGTGCAAATAGTACAAAAACATTTGCTAACTATTGGGTGCATAATGCATTTATTACTATGTCTAATGAAAAAATGGCAAAATCTCAGGGTAATATTTTAAAAATAAAAGATTTTAAAAAAAAAATAAGTGGTCAAGTTTTAAGACTAGCTTTAATAAGCGCGCATTATAGGCAATCACTCGATTGGAACGATAAATTATTGGAAGATTGTGATAATACAATAAATAAATGGTATAATATTTATCAAACAATCGATGAAAAAGTTAATATTCCTTTTGAAATATTAAAACCTCTTTTTGATGATTTGAATACTCCAGGATATATTGCAAATTTACATAATCTTTATGAAAAAGCACAAAAAGGATCTATTGATGATAAGAATCTTTTTATTTCAGCATGCCAATTTATAGGTCTTTTAAATGAAACTAAGGAAAGTTGGTTCAGCATAAGAAGAGATAAAATATCTATTAGTGAAACAGAAATTTCATCTATGATAAAAAAAAGAAATTTTGCTAGAGATAATAAAGATTATAAAGAAGCTGATAAAATTAGAGAAGAACTTTTAGACAAAGGTGTTTTAATAGAAGATAAAGATGGTAAAACAATTTGGAAGGTTAGATGAGTAAAGAAAGATTATATATTTTTGATACAACACTAAGAGATGGGGCACAAACGCAAGGCGTAGATTTCTCTGTAGAAGATAAGGAGAAAATTGCTTCCGCACTAGATAATTTAGGTGTTGATTATATCGAAGGAGGTTGGCCTGGGGCCAATCCTACAGATACTGAGTTTTTTCAAAAAAATCATAAATATAAAAATGCTAAATTAACTAGTTTTGGAATGACTAAAAGATCCGGTAGAAGTGCTGATAATGACATTGGTTTGTCTGCTTTATTAAATGCCAATACCCCTGCGGTATGCTTGGTTGGTAAGTCATGGGATTTTCATGTTGATATTGCTTTAGAAATTTCTAATGAAGAAAATTTAGAAAATATAAAAGAAAGTGCAAAACATTTTGTAAAAGCTAAAAAAGAATTTATGTTTGATGCAGAACATTTTTTTGATGGGTATAAAGCAAATCCAAATTATGCAATTGAATGTATTAAAGTTGCTTACGATCAAGGTGCTAGATGGGTTGTGTTATGTGATACAAATGGTGGAACACTACCTCATGAGATTACAAAAATTGTTTCAGAGGTAACAAAAGTAATACCAGGAAATAATCTAGGCATCCATGCACATAACGATACTGGTAATGCTGTTAGTAATTCTTTAGCAGCTGTTTTGTCCGGGGTAAGACAAGTACAAGGAACAATCAATGGATTAGGTGAAAGATGTGGAAATGCAAATTTGATGTCCTTAATCCCTACATTTTTTTTAAAAAAAGATTTTTTTTCTAAATTTGAGTTAAATATTAAATATGAAAATATTCAAAACTTAACTCAGTGTTCAAGACTTTTAGATGAAATATTGAATAGAAAACCAAATAAACATTTACCTTATGTAGGTGCAGCTGCATTTTCTCATAAAGGAGGTCTACATGTTTCTGCAGTTCAAAAAGATCCAAAAACTTATGAACATATTAAACCTGAAGATGTTGGTAATACAAGAAACATAGTTATTTCCGATCAATCTGGTAAATCAAATATAATCTCAAGATTAAAAACAATTAATATTGAAATAAAAGAAAACGATCCAAAAATTAAAAAACTCTTAAATGAGGTTAAAGATAGAGAGTTTATAGGTTATAGCTATGATGGAGCTGACGCTTCATTTGAATTATTAGCTAGGAGAATAATTGGGGAGATACCAAGATATATTTCAATTAATGAATATGATGTGTCTGTTAAGAAAAATTCTTCAGGGGAAATTATTTCATCTGCAAAAGCTCAATTAGAAGTAGATGGTGAAAAGATTATATGCGAAGGAGAAGGTAATGGACCAGTTAATGCCTTAGACAACGCTATTAGACAAAACGTAGACCGCTTAGCAAAATATTCTGAGTATCTTAAAGATTTAAAACTAGTTGATTATAAGGTTCGAATTTTAAATACTGGTACAGAAGCCGTAACTAGAGTTTCGATTGAAAGTACAGATTCTAAAGGAAAGAATTGGTTTACTATAGGAGTTTCAACAAATATTATAGATGCTTCATTTAAAGCATTAATAGATAGCTTAGATTATAAACTATTTAAAGATAATGCTCCTGCCAGTATCTAACAATGAAAATAAAAAAGTTTTCAAAAAAACCTTTAAATATTGAAAATAGAGTAGGGGCTAAACCTGTAGTTTGCTATCCAAACTCTAATCTTAAAGATGATAATCTTGATATCCTACTTAAAGCTAGAAAGTATCTAGTAAAAAATAATGAAGTTACTATTTCTCCTAGGGATGCAAAGACTTTTGAAGTTAAAAGGGGAGAATTTTTTAGAATTGAAAGTGTTGAAGGACCACAAGTGGGAGATTTAAATCTATTTCAACTTAATAACTTGGAGGAAAAATTTTATTCAGGAAAAACTCGAGCTCTTTACGGGACACATCTTTCTGTAGGTGATAAAATGTATAGCAATCTTCCTTATTTAAGATCTTTAGCAACAATTACATGGGATACATTAGATTGGTATGGATATGATAGTGATGGTGGATCTGTTCATGATGTTATTGGAACAAGATGTGATCCATATACTTCAAAACTAATTTCAGGACACGATTATCATTATTGTTGTCATTCAAATTTAACAAGAGCTCTATCTAGTGAAAAAAATATAGATTTAAAAAAAGCTGAGCAAATTGTTCATGATGTTCTAAATGTTTTTATGTGCACAGGTTTTACTAACGATACTAAACAATATTTTATGAAAGCTAGCCCTGTCAGACCAGGAGATTATTTAGAATTTTTTGCAGAAACAGATTTATTGGGTGTTTTATCAGCTTGTCCAGGTGGCGATTGTGGTTCTGAACATTCATCTGACACTGCCAAATGTTACCCATTAAAAGTTTCAATTTGGTCAGTTGATAAAAAATATTTAGATAACATTAAACCATCTGAAACATCTTCTTATAACCAAAACCACGGAATAGACTGATCTATGTTAACTAAAAATATTTCATTTATTTTACATAAACCTCAACTATCAGAAAATATTGGTGCGTGCGCAAGAGCTATGAAAAACTTTAATTTTCAAAATTTAGTATTAATTGACCCAAAACCAATATATCCAAATGATAAAATTTTAGCTACCTCTGTTGGAGCAAAAAATATAATTAAAAATAGTAAAGTCTATAAAAGTTTAGAGCACTCTGTAAAAGATATTGATTATGTTATTGCAACATCAGCTAGATTTAGAAATAAAAACATTAAGCATATAAATCTAGAAGACTTAAAGAAAATTAATATTAAAAAAAAAGTTGCTTTTTTGTTTGGCTCCGAGGCTTCTGGCTTATCAAATAATGAGATAAGTTATGCAAACTATACATTGCAAATTCCAACAAACCCTGAATTTAAATCATTAAATCTCTCTCATAGTTTAATTATTATTGCCCAGTATGTTTCAAGTATTTTAAAATTAAAAACTACAAAATATAAAAAATCTAATAAAGTAAAATCAGCTTCAAAAAAAGAAATACATTCAATGATTACTTTATGCGTTAAAAATTTAGAACAGATAAACTTTTTTAAACCTAAAGAAAAGAAGCCTATAATGTTAGAAAATTTAAGAAATATTTTTTATAAGATGGATCTATCAGATAAAGAAACACGTATATTATCGAGTGTATTTGCTAGTTTAGGGAGAAAACGTTGATTGACAAAATGAAGAGTCAGTTTATAAACCCCACTATCAAATGACAAAAAGATTAAACTCTAAACATAAAGTAGATAGAAGATTAAAAGTTAACCTTTGGGGCAGACCAAAGAGTCCATTTAATACTAGAGCTTATGGGCCAGGACAACATGGTCAAACTAAATCTTCTAAACCATCAGATTATGGAATCCAATTACAAGCTAAACAAAAATTAAAAGCTTATTATGGCAATATCAACGAAAGACAATTTAGAAATATTTACAAAAAAGCAGTTATGCTAAAAGGAGATACTAGTGAAAATTTAATAGGGCTTCTTGAAAGAAGATTAGATGCAGTTATTTATAGAGCAAAATTTGCAACAACTATATTCTCAGCAAGACAGTTAATTAACCATGGTCATGTAAGAGTGAATGGAAAAAAAGTTAATATTGGCAGTTATGCTGTTAAAGAAGAAGATACGATTGAAATTAGAGATAAATCAAAACAGTTAGCTATTATTGATATAGCTTTAGCTAACAAAGAAAGAGAAGCTCCAGAATATATTCAAATGGATGAGAAGAACAAAAAATTAAAATTTGTTAGAGTACCTAAGTTTGAAGAAGTTCCTTACCCTATCGTAATGGAGCCCAATCTAGTAATTGAATATTATTCTAGATAATACTATTTTTTATAGTTAATTCCCTTATCATCTAAAACTTTTTTTAATTCACCATTCTCGTACATTTCTTTTACGATATCACACCCACCAACAAATTCTTTTTTGATATATAGTTGTGGGATAGTAGGCCAATCACTAAACACTTTAATTCCCTCTCTAATATTTTGATCTTCTAACACGTTCACACTTTGAAAATTTACTTCAAGAAGTTTTAACATATTTGTTACAGCCATAGAAAATCCACACTGAGGTGCGTCTGGTGTTCCTTTCATAAATAAACATACCTCATTGCTATCAATATGATTTTGTATTAAATTTTTTGTATTATCATCCATTATTGTTCCTTTGTTTTAATTGCTAAAGCATGTAATTCATTTCCCATTTTGCCTTTAAGAGAATTATATACCATTTTATGTTGTTCTATTTTGCTTTTTCCAGAAAAATGAGAAGAAGTAACTGTTGCAGAGTAATGATTTCCATCACCTGCTAAATCCTGAATTTCTACAGTTGCATCAGTTAGAGCTTCTTTTATTAAACTTTCAATTTCTTTTAAATCCATTGCCATTATTTACTCATATAATTAATTAACCAATCTTTATTGGATGTTTTTAATTCGTCAATTGTAACTTTTGTCTTATCATTAATATATAGCTCATTTTTATTGATTGTCCCCAATTCATCAAAATGTACAGCATTTTTATTTAATATGTCGGTAACTTTTTTTAGATCATTTTTTGATATTTCAATAATATAACGACCTTGGTCTTCTGCAAAATAATACTCAATTTCACTGATTAAATATTTTGGTTTTTTAAGGTTGATACCTTTATTTCCTTTAATACACATTTTTGATATTGCCGTAATTATTCCACCGACAGAAACATCATGTGCACTTTTAATAAAACCATTATCAATTAATTTTAGTAAAGTTTCACCATTATTTTTTTCATTAAAAAGATTAATCTCAGGAGGAGGACCATTTTTTTCATCTAAAATATTCCTTGCAAATAGACTTTGATCTATATGACCTTCAGTTTTACCTATTACTAAGACAATATTATCATTTTCTTTAAAATCCATGGTAATCATATTATGATAATCTTTAATTAAACCAACTCCACCGATAGAGGGTGTAGGCTTAATACCTTCGTCTTTCGTTTGATTATAAAAAGAAACATTCCCAGAAACTACTGGAAATTTTAAATATTCTGATGCTTCACCTATTCCTTGAACGCATTCAACAAACTCACCCATATTTTCCTCATTTTCAGGACTGCCAAAATTTAAGCAATTAGTAATAGCTACAGGTTTTGCTCCAACAGAGATCAAATTTCTAAAACTTTCACAAACGACTTGTTTTCCACCTGTAAGGGGATGCGCCCAACAATAAACTGCAGAAGAGTCTACTGATGCAGCTACTGCTTTATTTGTTCCATGAACTCTAACCACACCTGAGTCACCACCAGGTTTTTGAATAGTGTCACCCATAACAGTATGATCATATTGTTGCCAGATCCATTCTTTGCTACATACATTTGGATTAGATAAAATTTTTTTTAAAACATCAATAATTTTAAGATTTTTGAGATCTTCTTTTTTAAATTTGTTTTTTTTTGGCAATTTCGATTTTTTCCACTTACGGTCATACATAGGTGAATTTTCAACCAGTGTATTGACTGGTATATTTGCAACCTTTTCATTATCAAAATAAAGTTCAATTTTTTTTGATTTAGTTGTTTTACCTATTACTGCAAAATCTAAATTCCATTTATCAAATATTTTTTTTGCATGTTCTTCTTTTCCACTCTCTAAAACAATCAACATTCTTTCTTGGCTTTCAGAAAGCATTATTTCATAAGGTGTCATTTTAGTTTCTCTACAAGGAACTTTATTTAAATTAATTTCTATTCCTAAATTTCCTTTTGATGCCATTTCAATACTTGAAGAAGTAAGTCCTGCAGCACCCATATCTTGAATTGCAATAATCGAGTCTCCTGCCATTAATTCTAAACAAGCTTCAAGAAGTAATTTTTCAGTAAAAGGATCTCCAACTTGAACAGTTGGTTTTTTTTCTTCAATTTTTTCATCAAAACTAGCTGAAGCCATACTAGCTCCATGAATTCCATCACGCCCAGTTTTTGATCCTACATAAATTACTGGCTTGTTAAGTCCTGCTGCTTTTGAATAAAAAATCTTGTCTTTTTTTACTAATCCCAAAGTCATTGCGTTTACTAAAATATTTCCATTATAAGAACTATCAAAGTTTGTTTGACCAGCAATTGTTGGTACACCAATACAGTTTCCATACCCACCAATCCCATGCACAACACCTCTTAGTAAATTTTTTGTTTTTTTATGTTGTGGTGATCCAAAATGAATTGAATTTAAATTTGCAATAGGCCTTGCCCCCATTGTAAATACATCTCTCATAATACCACCTACACCAGTTGCAGCACCTTGGTAAGGTTCAATAAAAGATGGGTGATTATGACTTTCAATCTTAAATACAATCGCATCATTATCACCAATATCAACTACACCAGCATTTTCGCCAGGGCCTTGAATAACTTGTTTACCTTTTGTTGGTAATTTTTTTAGATGAAGTCTTGAGGATTTATATGAGCAGTGCTCATTCCACATTGCTGAAAATATTCCTAATTCTGTAATATTTGGAGTTCTTTTTAATAATTCACATATTTTTATATACTCATCTTTTTTAAGGCCGTGCTCTATGGCTATCTGTTCGTTAACAATCATTTTAAGTTATTAATTAAATTTTTAAAAAAAATTGAACCATCCTCTCCTGATAAAGAAGTATCTATCATTCTTTCAGGATGTGGCATCATTCCTAAAACATTTTTTTCTTTATTGAAAATCCCTGCAATATTTTTTATTGAACCGTTAGGATTAAATTGATTTTCAATTTTACCATCTTTATTACAATAATTTATTGCAATTTGTTGATTATCTTCAATTTCTGTCAATTGATCTTTAGTGCAAAAATAATTTCCTTCATTATGTGCAATATGAAATTCTACGACATCTTTATTAATATTTTTAAAATAAGTATTTTTTTTATTATTAATTTTTACAAAAACATTTTTACAAATAAATTCTAGATATTTATTTCTTAATAAAACTCCAGGTACTAATCCTGTTTCAACTAATATTTGAAAACCATTACAGATGCCCATTACTAGACCGCCAGATTTTGCAAAATTGATTACTGAGCTCATTATCTTAGATTTAGAGGCCATGCTTCCACATCTAAGATAGTCTCCATAGGAGAAACCTCCTGGCAATACAACCAGATCACTTTTAGGAATTTCAACATCATTATGCCAAACCATTTTATTTTTAAAGCCAAACTTTTTTAGGGCCACATCCATATCTCTGTCACAATTTGATCCAGGAAATGTAATTACTGAGGATTTCATTAATTATTATACTTCAATAATTTTATAATTTTCGATAACAAGATTAGCTAAAAGTTTTTTACACATCTCCTCAACTTTATTTTTTGCTTTTTTTGGATCACTTTCTTTAGTATCAATTTCAAAATATTTTCCTTGCCTTACTTCGTTAATATCATTGAAACCCATACCATCTAATGTTTGATGAATAACTTTACCTTGAGGGTCTAAAACATCTTTTTTAAGAGTTATGATAACTGATATTTTCATTTACGCTTTCTTTTAACTGATGATAACTTTGTGACATTAACTGCAGAAAGATTTGATTGTTCATGAAGTATACCAAGTCTTTTTGCAACTTCAGTATATGCAGGAATTAAATCACCTAAATCTTTTCTAAATCTATCTTTATCTAATTTTTTATCTGTAATACTGTCCCATAATCTACATGTGTCAGGACTTATTTCATCTGCTAATATAATTTCATTTTTTCCACTTGATTTAAGTCTTCCAAATTCTAGTTTAAAATCAATCAATTTAATTCCAACACCCCTAAACATCCCAATCATAAAGTCATTAATTCTTAAAATCATTTTTTTTACTTTCTCTAATTCTTTTTTGGAAGCCCAATCAAAAGTTAGTATGTGTTCTTCAGCAATTAATGGATCACCTAGTTTGTCATCTTTTAAGCAGTATTCAATTAAAGGTTCTTTTAAAACAGTACCATCTTCTATACCCAACCTTTTTGTCAAAGATCCTGTGGCAACATTTCTAACGACAAATTCTATTGGTATTATTTCTACAAATTTTATAACCTGTTCTCTCATATTTAATCTTTTAACTAAGTGGTTCTTAATTCCAATTTGAGACAGGTTAGTTAATATATGTTCTGATATTCTGTTATTTAAAACGCCTTTTCCTTCAATACTTGATTTCTTAAGATTATTAAATGCAGTTGCATCATCTTTAAAATACTGGATAACTAAGTCTTTATCAGATGTAGCATATATTATTTTTGCTTTTCCTTCGTAAAGTTTTTTACCTTTTTTCATTATCTAAATACTCTTCTGTAGATCAAATTTACATTTTTGAAATGTTTTGAATAACTAAAAATTGACTTAAGCTTTTTTGGAGAAACTTTACTCATTATAAATTTATCTGCCATGATTACATCAAGTAAATTTAGATTTTCAGCAAAACATTTTTTTGCATAACTTTGAACCATTTTATAAGATTTTTCTCTACTTAAACCAGATTTTGTTAGTTCTAACATTATTTCTTGAGAAAATATTAATCCTTTAGTGATGTTTAAGTTTTCTAACATTTTTTTTGGATACACGATCATATTATCTAAAATATTTGTAAGTCTGACTAATGCAAAATCAATTGTTATGTTTGTATCTGGCCCAATATTTCTCTCTACACTTGAATGTGAAATATCCCTTTCATGCCAAAGTGCAATATTTTCTAATGCTGGAATAACTGCACTCCGTACCATTCTTGCTAGCCCAGTCAGGTTTTCACTTAAAATTGGATTTTTTTTATGAGGCATTGCTGAGGATCCTTTTTGATTTTTTGAAAAATATTCTTGTAACTCATAAACTTCGGTTCTTTGTAAGTGCCTTATTTCGGTTGCTACTCTTTCAATAGAGCCTGCAATAATACCTAATACTGAAAAATAAAACGCATGTCTATCTCTTGGTATAATTTGAGTTGATATAGGCTCAACTTTTAAATTAAGTTTTTTAGCAACGTATTTTTCAACGTTTGGGTTTATGTTAGCAAAAGTCCCAACAGCTCCTGAAATTGCACAGGTAGAAACTTCATCTATTGCATCTACTAATCTTTTTCTATCTCTTTTAAATTCTTCATAGAATGAAGCAAGTTTTAATCCAAAAGTAACTGGTTCAGCATGAATACCATGACTTCTACCCATGCATGGAGTAAATTTATATTTTCTGGCTTGTTTTTTTAATACTTTTAAAATTTGATCTAAATCTTTAAGAATTATTTTCCCTGATTGAACTAGTTGAATATTAAAACTAGTGTCCAAAACATCAGAAGAGGTCATTCCTTGGTGCAAATATCTTGCTTTAATTCCAGCTCTCTCTGTGACTGAGGTTAAAAAAGCTATTACATCATGCTTTACTTGATTTTCTATTTGATGAATTCTTTTGACATTAATTTTTGCTTTTTTTCTTACAATTGATGATACTCCTTTTGGAATTTGTCCAAGCTTTTCCATTGCTTGTGCAGCTGCTACTTCAACATCTAGCCAAATTTTGTATTTATTTTCTTCTGACCAAATATCAGTAAGTTCTTTTCGCGAATATCTTTTAATCATTAATTATAAGTATGGGGGCTTAGAATAACCTTTAGCAGATTCTGTAAAGATTTCATAACCATTTTCAGTAATTCCAAGTGTATGTTCAAATTGTGCTGATAAAGATTTGTCTTTTGTAACAGCGGTCCATCCATCATTTAACATTTTTACATTATATCTACCAGCATTAATCATAGGTTCAATTGTAAAAGTCATTCCTGGTCTTAAATCCATACCTGTATTTTTGCTACCGTAATGTAATATATTCGGTGGCTCATGAAATGTAGTACTAATTCCATGTCCACAAAAATCTCTTACAACAGAAAAACCTTTTTCCTCAACAAAGGATTGAATTTCATGTCCAATATCTCCAAGTCTAATTCCTGGTTTTAAAATTTTAATTGCTCTCATCATGGACTCGTGAGTCGTATCAATAAGATTATTTAATTTAACTGATGTTTTTCCTATACTGAACATTCTACTCGTATCCCCATAATGTTCATCTACAATAGCAGTTACGTCAACATTTACAGCATCACCATCTCTTAAAATTCTATCAGATGGTATACCATGACAAATAACATGATTTAATGAAGTACATAAAGATTTAGTAAAACCTCTGTAGTAAAGTGGTGCTGAGTATCCTCCATTATCTCTTATAAATTCGTAACCTAGTTTATCAATTTGGTCAGTAGATATGCCTTCTTTAATATTTTCAGTTAACATATCTAAAGTTCTTGCTGCTAGCTTTCCAGCTACTCTCATTTTTTCAAATTTTTCTTTATAATCAGTCATTTATAATTTTAATTTTTTTTTCGATGTAAATTTTTTTAGAACTTATATTACATCTATAAGCTAAAAAATTAACACCAGCTTTTTTTGCAATTAAGTAATTATTGTAATACTCAACATCTATATCTTTTGCTATTTTAAAATACTCCATATTTTCAATTTGAACCAAAAATAACAAGTAAGTTTTATAACCTTTTTTTATGGCATCAATAAGGGTAAGTAAATGTTTTGACCCACGAGAGGTAATAGCATCAGGGAATTCAGCAGTTTTTCTATCTCTAAATAGAGTTACATTTTTTACCTCAACAAAATATTTTTCCTTTTTTTTCTCTAATAGGAAGTCAAATCTTGTTTCTTTGTTAAAGAATACTTCAGGTTTAATAGTTTCACTATCTTTTAGTTCTTTAATTAAATTATTTTTTAAAGCATGATGAGTTATTTTATTTGCCATATGCGTATTAACGCCTACTAAATTTTTTCTACTTTTTATAATCTCAAGACCAAATTTTAGTTTTCGTTTAGGGTCATTGTTTGGAAGCAAATAAACCTCATTACCAACATCTAGTAAACCTTGCATAGAACCAGTATTTGGACAATGTGCTGTGACAACTTCTTTATTTAGCTTAACGTCAGCAAAAAAACGCTTATAACGTTTGATAAGTTTGCCTTTAATTAAAGACTTGGTAAATTCCATTTCTAAATTATACATTTAAAATGATGAAAGATACAAAAGTTAATGCTGCAATTTTAATTATAGGTAATGAAATTTTATCTGGAAGAACTCAAGATACTAATACATCAACTTTGGCTACTTGGTTAAATTCAATCGGAGTTAAAGTAAAAGAAGTAAGAGTTATTCCTGACATTGAAGAAACAATTGTAGATACTTTAAATGTTTTAAGAAAAGAAAATGATTATGTTTTTACAACTGGTGGTATAGGTCCTACCCATGACGATATTACAGCAGAGTCAGTTTCTAAAGCATTTGGTGTAAAATATGAAATTCATAAAGAGGGCTTTAAAATTTTAGAAGCTTATTATAAGCCAGGAGAATTTAATGAAGGTAGACAAAAAATGATTTGGATGCCTGAAAATGCAGAATTAATTTTAAATCCAACAAGTGGTGCGCCCGGATTTAGTGTTGAAAATGTATTTTGTCTTCCAGGAGTTCCATCTATTATGAAATCAATGTTAGGTGGAATAACCAATAAGATAGTAGGAGGGGAACCTATTTTAAGTAAAACTATAAGTTTAAAAACTGTAGAAAGTGAAATCGCTAATTCTTTAACTAAAGTTCAAGATAATAATAAAGATGTTGAAATAGGAAGCTATCCATTTTTTCATGCAGGAAAACTTGGAGTTTCAATTGTACTTCGTTCGGAAAAGCAATCTAAAATTGATGAATGTAATTTACAAATTTTAAAATTTGTAAATGAAAAAAAAATAGAAGTAGTAGATCGTTAAATGCTATACTTTGCATACGGAAGTAATTTAAATCACTTTCAAATGAAGAGAAGGTGTAAAGATAGTGTTTTTTTAAAAAAAATAAATTTAAAAGATTTTAGATTAACATTTAGAAGCAAATATAGAGCTGCAGATATAGAACCTAAAAAAAACTCAATCGTTCCTGGTGGGTTATTTGAAATATCAAAAAGTGATGAAAAGAAACTTGATCTTTATGAAGATTTTCCAATTTTATATAAAAAATTTTACTTTGAATATTATGGAAAAAAAGTAATGACTTATACAATGGTTAAAAAAACATCTTTTAGATATCCAACTGAAAGATATTTAAATGTTGTAAAACGTGGTTATAGGGATTGTAGCCTTGAATTAAAGTACTTAAAGAAAGGACTTATTTCGTTATAGTCTTAGAGAATAAATTTAATGGTAGCTTATTTAAAATATTTTTTTAATTTTAGAGCATTAATTAAAAATATTGGATAAGTAAAATTACTCTTTAAATTAAAATATTTCTTAATTTTAAAAAATATAGATTTTTCACTAAGTATATTTCTTTGTTCTACAGGAGAAGTAGATTTTTTTCGATTATCAATAAATTTATTTTCTAAACATAGTTTTCTATTAATTTCAAAACTGACAATACTTTCAAAAAAATCAATTTTATAAATATACTTTCTTAAAGAATACTTAAAATTTTTAATTACTGGAAATCTAGTATTAATATCTTCAGCGACCTTTTTAGAATAGTTTATGAATGAATACTTACTAGGATTATACCAGTTTTTTTTAATAAAGCTTGTGTGAACATCTTCTATAACTAATTTACCATCATCTTTTATCATAGGAACACATAAATTAGTTGTCATTATTTGTTGGAAGTTGGTGTGACCACCATCATCTAAAATTATATCAACTTTTCCAAGCTTTTTAAAAAATTTATTCCAAAACTCTTTTTTACTTTGATCACCAATAAATATCTCAAAACCATATTTTTCAAATTGCTTTGCTTTTGGGTCCAAATCTATTCCTATAATTCTGGCTTTTTTTCCAAAAAATTTTCTCCACATAAAAAGTGAACCACCTGAGAAAATACCTATTTCAACAAAAGTAATTTTTTTACCCCTATATTGTTTAAATAATTGATCATATATTTTGAAATAGTTAGTGTATTTAATGCAGCTATATTTGCTATTGATAAAACATTTATAAGAAATAGTTTTTTTAAAAGACATTATTTATTTTTAATCACACATATTTGATAACCATAAAGTTTGGTATGGTTTAATTTTGATAGTATTATTATTATAAAGTTTTTGATTTAAATCAATTAAGTTTTTCCAATATAGATATTTCTTATTTAAGTTTATATATTGTGATTTTGAAGTTAGGTTTGAGACACATAATATAGTTTGTTTTTTATCTAAGCTCGTTCTTTTAAAGCAAAATACTTTTGGTCCTAAATCTATATGTGATCTAGATGCATTTGGATGAAAAGCTTTTTGGTTTCTTCTGATTTCTAAAAGATTAGTGATTGATTTATAAAATAGGTGTTGTTTTGATTTATTATTTTTTAACTTAGTAATTAAATTATTACTATTCCATTTATATCTATTTAGATCTCTATTATTTTCTGAAATTATGTATTTTGCTTCATCGTTTGAAGTCCCAAACAATGAATTAAAATAAATTGCTGGAATACCCTCAAAAGCTACCATTATTGCATGAGCAGATACATATCTTTCAAAGAAATATTTACCGGTAGGATCATTATCAGATTTTTGAAGTGCATTAAATACAGTAATATTTGCTTCATAAACTTTTTTAGTTTTATTTTGAATTTTTCTATGAGAAAACCTAGCTCCATTTTTTTTTAATCGTTTTAATAAATTTTTAATCGAGTTGGCGTTTAGAATACCCTCTGCTGGCCTCATTCCAATTCCATCATGTGAAGCAATAAAGTTTAAATAACTATTGCCAATTTTTGTAGAAGGTAGTTTTTTACTCCATAAGTTTAAAGAAGAACTATTTTCAAATAAAAATGCATTTATCAATAGCGGGGGAAGAGAAAAATTATAAATCCAATTAGCCTCATCTTTGTTTCCAAAATAACTTAAATTTTCTTTCTCTGGTAAATTTGTTTCTGTTACAATAACTGTTGATACATTTAAAAAACTAGAAATTAATCTTAATAATTTAATTATTTCGTGAGTTTGTTTTAAATTAATACACTTTGTTCCACTTTGCTTCCATAAATAGGCTATTGCATCTAATCTAAATATTCTCACTCCATGATTCATTAAATTAATCATAATTTTAATAAATCTTAATAAAACTGCAGGATTCTTAAAGTTAAGATCAATTTGATCAGGACTGAAGGTTCGCCATAAATAATCTTCTTTTTTAAATATACCTATTTTTTTTAGTAACTTGTGATCTCTTGGACGTATAACTTTTGAAGAATTAAATTTTTTATCAACAGTTAAAAAGTAATTTTTTCCAGGTGATTTTTCTTTTAAGAAGTTCTTAAACCACAAACCCCTAGCAGATGAGTGATTTATGACTATATCAGCCATAACATTGGTTGTTTTTGAAAATTTATTGATATCAGACCAATTACCCAATCTTTGATCTATCTTATAATGGTCTTTGACAGCAAATCCACTGTCACTACTTGATGGATAAAAAGGTAAATAATGAACAGTATTGAAAAATTTAGATAATTTTTTTTTAAAAAATTTTTGAAAAACTTGAATTAAATTTTTTTTATTGTTTTCAATTAAACTATCACCATAACATATTACAACTGAAGTTTTTTCTGAAATTTCTATTTTTCTTTTTTTATTACTTTTATTAAATGTATGTATTATTTTGTAAACTTCCTCACAAAATAAATTTATATCTTTAGGTATATTTGTATCTTTATAAATATTATTAAATTTAGATTTAATTTTTTTTTGATCTTTTAAAGATAACATTAACTATATTTTTTATTATCTTCATTTACCGTCTCTTTTAGTCTAATTAAAAAATCGGGAATAGCACTTTTAACTCTACTCCAGGTAGGTATAAATGGAGTATCCATCGGATTTAAATAAAATGCTTCCCCAGCTTTCATTATATTAGCTGCAAATAATTCAACAGTTTTTTCTTCAGTATGCGAGTCAAATTTCAGTCCATTCATTTCTGCATCACTTCTGTATATATCAATTAGATCAAGAGCAGATCTATAATATGTGGCTTTTAAAGATCTAAAAGTTTCCCTACTGAATGAATTTCCTTGTGTTGCCAATTTTTTGATGAAAGTTTTAATTATATCTATGGACATTCTAGATAAGCCTTTAGTTTGGTCATCAATAGATAAATCTTGGTGTTTATGATCATAACTATCAGCCAAATCAACTTGACAAATATTATGAGGAGAAAAATTTCTTTGCATTTCGGACAAAACCCCAACTTCAATACCCCAATCAGATGAAATTCTTAATTCAGGGAGAATATTTCTTCTAAATGAAAATTCTCCAGCCAATGGATATTTAAATGATTTCATAAAATCTAAATAATCACTTTTACCAAGTGTTTTTTCTAAAGCTGTAATTAAAGGAAAAACCAGTAATCTAGCAACTCTACCGTTCATTTTTTGATTGGCTACCCTTGGATAATAACCTTTGCAAAATTCAAAGTTAAATAGTGGATTTACGACTGGATAAAAAAGTTTAGCTAACATTCTTCTATCGTAAGTTTTAATATCACAATCATGAAGAGCAACTGATCTTGCTGTATCTCTGGCAATTGACATTCCAAGGCAATACCAAACATTTCTTCCTTTACTTAATTCACTGGGAGCTAAATCTTTTTTCTTAAGTTCTTTATCTAATTTTTTTAACTTTGGTCCGTCATTCCACAGAATAGTAAAAGGAGTTTTTAATTTCTTAAAAAATCTCCATGCTTTTTTAGCTTGATTTTCATTAGCTTTATCTAAACCTATGATTATATGATTTAAATATTTAGTTTTACTTATTTCTTCAACTATTTTGGGAAGCGCCGTACCCTCTAATTCGGAATAAAGAGATGGTAGAATCAATTCCATCTTTCTTTCTTTAGAAAATTTTAATAAATCATTTTCTATTTCATTTGTAGACTTGGTTCCAAAGTCATGCAAAGTAGATATAATACCATTTTGAGAAAATTCACTCATGTTAAATTTTATTCACTTTCTGAGATTTTTTCCATAGCTATTTTGATCACATCAGCCCAGCCTTCAGGAGATGGCTTATTTGTAGAGATCAAATTATTTATAAATATTTGATCTAAAGTAAATCGATCATTGAATACTAAGCATGGATAATCACTAATTTTCATCATATCTAAATCGTTATAATTATCACCAACGGCTATTGTTTTTATATTTTCACTATGTTGTTTGAAAAATCTTATAAATACTTGCATAGCTTTGGCTTTACTCACTTTGTCACAAAGATTAATTACACGACCTCCCTCTTGCAAAGTTAGGCTCTTAAATTTTAAGATTTTTGATAATTCGTTTATTTCTTTTTTATTTCCATCAAAAATAAAAGGAATAGTATATTTTCTATCCAAAGCACTAGTAAGTTGATCCTCAGCTAATCCTAGAATTTTAATTTGGCTTTCTTTATTCATTTTAGAAAGCCATTTACATTTAATCTTTAAATTTTCTGGAACCTCATTTTCAAATATATTTATTAACTCCTCCTTCTCTTTACTTAGAATTAATTCTTTAGGTAAATCTTTGTTAATTAAATTTAATCCTTTAATTGCAGATCCATTTTCAGCAATATAAGGCAACGCTTCCCCTAATTTTTGATTAAAACTAAGTATTTCTCTATCAGTTTTACTAGTATTTGGTATTACATAAATTCTATCTGAAATTATATCTTTTATAAAATTTTTTATCTCTTCAAATGTAAATTTATCTCTATGTAATAGAGTACCATCTAAATCTGTAAAAATTAAAATTGATAATTTTTTTTTCATTTAATTAATCATTATATGAAATTTTTAGAAAATTTAAAATTTTACTTATTAAGTTTAATTAATTATATATTAAACATTAATATTTAAAAATCACATATGATAGAAAATTTAATCCAAAATCTGATTGCTATAAGTTTAGGGGCTATGATCTTTTTTTCTTTTATAGTTGCGCCTGTAATTTTTAAGGTTCTTGATGCAGTAAATGCAGGTAAGTTTGTAAGAAAGATATTTCCTTTTTATTATATGATAAATCTTATCATTTTATCTTTAGTAGTGATTCTTTTCATTTATAATTCCCAAATAAATACTGATTTCTATTTAGTATTATTTTTGGCTTTGCTATTTGCATTTTTATTATTCATTTTAATGCCAATGATAAATAAATTTAAAGACAATAATGAAGATAAGAAATTTGATTTTTCCCACAAATTTTCAGTAATTTTAAATTTTGTACAGATGGTAGGTTTAATTTATTTGTTAATTTAATATGATAAAATTTATTTTACCGTTTATTATTATTTTAATAATTGTGTTATTTTGGGAAAAAATAAATAATTTTATTCAAGAAAAATATAATATCAAAATTAACAATATAGTTTTAACGCTAATTATTATAATTTTAGTTATTATTTTTACATTATTATACTTTTAAAAATGAAAAAGATTAATCCATTTGTAGCTGCAGCAATTATTCTAGTAGGTGGTTTTTTTGCATTTAAATTAATGTCATTTTTAGGGTGCTATGTTCGTATTGAAGATGTAAATACTTGTTGGAACTTAACTATCTTTAGAGGAAGTTAATTAATAAAATATATTAAATGAATGACATTTTAAGTATTGTAATTGCAGGTATATTCTCATGCATAATTCTAGACATTCTTGGATATCTCTTAAAATTGATTGGAATTCCAGAGCCTTCATGGGGAATTGTAGGAAGATGGACTTATTATATGATTAGAAATGCAACTTTTTATAATCCTAAAATTATTGATATGCCAAAATTTAAATACGAAATCTTACTTGGCTGGATTTTTCATTACTACATATCATTATGTTGGGCAGTTATTTATTATTTTGTCTTCATAATACTTGGATTACATATGTCATATTTTTCGGGGTTTGTTTTTGGAGCCACTACTACATTGGCACCATTATTGATATTTATGCCTTTTACAGGTCAGGGTCTCTTAGCTTCAAATACTGAAAACCCAGTAAAAATATCTTTAGTTTTTTTAATCAGACATTCACTATATGGTCTAGCTATGTTTGAAGGGTTTAGATGGTTTACATAATATCAATAGTTTAAAATTTAAAAATGAAAAAACTTTTTGGGATCGTGGTTCTGGGTTTAATTATAGGATAATATGGGAGGACTATAGCAAGACTATAGCATGGAGAGATAAAATAAAAAAATTTTACTTATTACCCTTGTTCAATTATAAATATTAGCATAAATACTCATGAAATTCATTAATGCCCTCGTGGTGAAATTGGTAGACACAAAGGACTTAAAAGCCGAGGGATAGAAGTTAAAGTCAGTCCATAGTAGTCCAAGGTAGTCTAAAACATCCTATAAAATCCCATTCTTCAATTTAGCTTTAAATTAATAAAGGAAATTAAGTTTATTAAATATCTCAAAACCAGTACCAAACCAGTACCTAAAGAGATAATATGATAAGGTAAATTATGGAACTTTTAATTGATATTATAAATTTAGTTAGTTTATTTTTTTAAATTTTTATTTGTATTATCAAAATATACTCTTTTGAGAGCAAAAATTGGCAAGAGAACCACAACTAAATTAGGTATTAAAAACAAGATAGA
>NTJL01000006.1 GCA_002457485.1 Pelagibacterales bacterium MED-G42 | reverse complement strand
GTATCAATTTTAGGATTTTTTTTTCCAAGATAATATCCGATACCAACAACAAAAAAAACAGGAAACAAAACCTCAAATAATTTTTGATAAATTTCCATTAACTATAGAGTCTGATGAGCTTAGGAGACTGAAGAATATTTTTATCTTTTTTAAATATTGATAGACAATTGTTAGAATTTAGTTCAGTAGTTTTATGAGTTATTATTACTATCGTAGCTTTGTTATTTTTTTTATCAGGTGTCTGAATTAATTGTTTAATAGAAATTCTAAATTTGGCTAATCTGTTAGTAATTTTAGATAGAACACCTGGTTTATCTTTAACTTCGAATCTTAAATATAAAGAATTAACGTAATTATTAACATTGTAATGTTTAATTTTTTTAAGCTTAGAATTAGCTACTCCAAAGGGTTTTTTTATATTACCTCTTAATATGGATAAAAGATCTGATAACAATGAAGAAGATGTGGGACCAGGTCCAGCACCCTCCCCTTGCAAAACGCTTTCACCAACAGGTTTACCCTCAAGTATAACGGCATTCATCACACCATTAACATTACCAATGTATGATTTTTTACTAACCAAACAAGGATGAACGGTCTCAAATAATTGATTATTTTTTAACTCAGAAATTCCTAGCAATTTAATTCTTAAGCCCAATTTATTAGCAATTTCTATGTCTTTAAGTTCAATATTTTCTATACCTTCCATTAAACATTTATGTTTAGAAATTTTTATGTTAAAGGCTAGAGATGATAAAATTCTAACTTTAGCAAAAGCATCAAAACCATTTAAATCTAATTTAGGATTACCTGGCTCTGCATACCCAAGAGCTTGAGCTTTTTTTAATACATTTGAAAAACTATCATTCAAATTTTCCATCTCTGAAAGAATATAATTTGATGTACCGTTTAATATTCCATAAACTTTATTTATTTTGTTGGTAGCTAAACCTTCTTTAATAGACCTTAAAATTGGAATTCCACCAGCTACAGAGGCTTCAAATTCTAAATTTACTTTGTTATCTTCTGCTAATTTTGCTAGGTAATTTCCATGTTTAGAAATTAGTGCTTTATTTGGTGTTATTACATGAATTTTCTTTTTTAAAGCAATTTCAACTACTTTTTTTGAAATACCATCTGATGTGCCAATTGCTTCGAAAAGAACATCAACTTTTGTATTTTTAAAAATATTTAAAGGATCTTTGAAAAAGATTTTTTTATCAAATCTAAATTTTCTTTTTTTATTCTTATTTTTTGCTGATACAGCAACAACATTGATTTTTTTTCCAGTTTTAAGTTCAATCTCTTTTTTTTTTGTAATTAATTCGTTTAATAAGTAAATACCAACCTGACCTAGTCCCACCACAGCTAAATTTATATTTTTTTTCATTTGTTTATATCTGGATATTTACTCTTTTTTGTATGGTCATCTATATAAATTTCATACTCATCTATAGACATTTCCGTTATATCGTCAGTTTTTTTTAAAATTTTTGTTAACTTTTTTTGATTTTCATTATTATTAATAGAATCTTCATTCCAAAACTCAGAATCTTTATTTAATGAGCAACTGATTAAGAGTAATGAGATCATAAACAAAAATATTTGTTTCATTTTAAACCTGTCTCTATTGGAAAATCAAATCTTATATTTAGATTTTGAATGGCTTGGCCTGCTCCACCTTTAATTAAATTATCTATTGCAGAAAGTATAATTATTTTATCTTTATATTTTGTTTTACAAATTGATATTACACAATTGTTTGTATTTATTACCTCATTAGTACTGAGCAATTTATTAGCACTTAAAATTTTTATGAAACTATGATTTTTATAATATTCATTTAATTTGTTAATAACATCTCTTTGTTTTACATTTTTGTTTAGATCAACATATATTGTACTAAGTATACCTCTAAACATTGGAATTAAATGTGGAGTAAAATTGAAATCAAATTCTCTTTTAGTATATTTGTTTAATTGTTGTTGAATCTCAGAATTGTGCCTGTGAAATCTCACTCCATAAACACTTAAGGATTCATATAAATTTTTATTTTTATATTTCTTATGTACTCCTCTACCAGCACCAGAATATCCAGATTTAGAGTCCATTATAATATTTTTTGTCTTAATCATTTTATCATTAAATAAAGGTATCAAAGGTAATAGAATTGATGTTGGGTAACAACCAGGACAAGATATTATTTGGTAATTCTTAATATTTTTTTCACTAATTTCTGGTATTGAATATATGCTTTTTTTTATTAAATTTTTTGCTCTATGTTTTTGTTTATACCATTTCAAATAATCAGAACTTTTTTCTAATCTAAAATCTGCAGCAAGATCTATCAAAACTTTATCTTTAGTTAAGCTCTTAGATATGTCTTGTGCTTCACCGTTAGGTAGTGCAGTAAATATGACATCAACGTCTTTAATTAAATTTTTGTTAAATTTAATGATTTTGGGTAAATCTTTATTTGATAATAACTTATCATAATTAGAAATTCTTGTTCCAACAGAGGTTTTTCCACATAAATATTTTATATTTATAAATTTATGTTTAACTAATAATCTAACTAATTGAACACCAATATATCCTGTGGAACCAGCAACCAAAACATTAAGCTTAAACATTTTATATTATAACAGTTAAAAATTAAAAAAAAATTATCTTTTAGAAAATTGAAAGCTTCTTCTTGCTTTTCTTCTACCAGGTTTTTTTCTTTCTACAGCTCTAGAGTCCCTAGTGGTAAGTTTTTCAGTTTTTAGAGTAGTTTTAAGATTTTCATCAAACATTACTAAAGCTTTAGAAATTCCATGTACCATAGCTCCTGCTTGACCTGTGGGCCCACCACCTTTTACACTACATCTAACATCGTATTCTGTAGACTGATTAATTATTTCAAAAGGTCTTGTAATCTGCATTTTATGAGTTTCATCAGCAAAATATTCGCTAAATAATTTACCATTTACATAGATTTTTCCTGTACCCTTTTTTAACCAAACTTTAGCAATTGAAGTTTTTCTTCTACCAGTTGCATATTTACTATCTTTAAAATCTAGTTTTAATTTTGGTATTTTATTTGTTATTTCAGTATCTTGCATATTAGCTTCTTGCAATATTTTTACTATTAAGTTTTAATAAATCGATTGATTGTGGATTTTGAGCACTATGAGGGTGATCATTTCCTGGGTAAATTTTTAATTTTGTTAATTGCTTTTTTCCTAATACTCCACCAGGAAGCATTCTCTTTACTGCCAATTTTAAAGTTTCACCAGGTTTTTTTTCAGATAGTTTTTCAGGTGAAGTAATTTTAATACCACCGGGATAACCAGTATGCTTGTAGTATTTTTTATCACTAAATTTTTTACCCGTGAACTTTATTTGATCAATATTTTTTACAACAACAAAATCACCATCATCCATATGTGGCGTATAATTTGTTTTATTTTTCCCTCTAATGATTTTTGATATAACAGTTGCTAATCTACCAACTACGGCTCCTTTGGCGTCTATTTCATACCAATTTGATTTTATCTCACTATTTTTAACGAATTTTGTCATTGTTGCCGGATTAATACTTATAAAAGCTGATGTTGTCAAATTATATTAATATTGATAATAATTAAGTATATTTAGCTTCTAAGAAATTAAATTTTTAAAATTAACAGTCATATAGAGGATATTAATGAGCGATAAAGAAAAAAAAGTAACAAGCCCTAAAACATACAAATTTGATACATTAAGTTTACACGCAGGTTATCAGCCTCATAAAAATGCAGGATCAAGGCAAGTTCCTATTTATCAAACAACTTCATATTTATTTGATGATGTAGATCATGCTGCAGCTCTTTTTAATTTAGAAAGAGGAGGACACATTTATAGTAGGATATCTAACCCCACAGTGGCGGTTTTAGAGGAAAGAGTTGCTTCGCTTGAAGGGGGTACGGCAGCTCTAGCAACTTCCTCAGGTATGAGTGCAATATTTTTAGCAGTAATGACTTTATGTGAAGCTGGAGATCATTTAGTAGTTTCGTCTCAATTATATGGAGGAACAGTAAATTTATTCAGATTAACACTTCCTAAATTTGGTATTAAATGTACCTTCGTTAAACCAAGAGACACTGAAGGTTTCAAAAAAGCAATTCAAGAAAATACAAAAGGTATTTTTGGTGAACTTGTAGGAAATCCTGGAAACGAACTTATGAATATGCCAGAAATAGCAAAGATTGCTCATGAAGCAGGTATTCCTTTAATGGTAGATGCAACTTATCAAACACCATATTTATGTAAACCATTTGAACATGGTGCAGATATTGTGATTCACTCATTAACAAAATGGATGGCTGGTCATGGTTCTTCTATGGCAGGTATTTTAGTTGAGGGAGGTAAATTTGATTGGATGCAAAACGATAAATTTCCAACCATGACTAAACCATATGAAGGTTATCATGGATTATCTTTTGCAGAAGAATTTGGTCCCACAGCATTTACTATGAAGGCCAGAGCTGAAGGTATGAGAGATTTTGGACCTTGTTTAAGCCCACAGAATGCATGGAACGTGTTACAAGGAATTGAAACACTTTCTGTCAGAATGAAAAAGCATTGTTCTAATGCTGAAGAAATGGTTAAATATTTATCAAATCATGAAAGTGTTGCTTGGGTTTCTCATCCAAGTGTACCAGATCATCCTGATCATGACTTGGCAAAAAAACTTTTACCTAACGGTCGTGGTTCTATGATAGCATTTGGTATTAAGGGTGGTAAAGATGCTGGTGTAGCATTCATCAATAACGTTAAATTAGCTTCTCACCTAGCTAATGTTGGTGATACTAGAACTCTAGTAATACATCCAGCTTCAGGAACGCATTCACAAATGGACGAAGCTACATTGAAGTTTGCTGGTTTATCTCATGATATGATAAGATTATCTGTTGGTATTGAAGATATAGACGATATCAAAAATGATTTTGAAATTGGTTTCAGAGCTGCTAGAAAACCAAGACTTGTTTCAAATCAATGAAATTTAAAGTAGATAATCATGATGTTTATGCATCTACGGGTGGTAGACCTTTCGACAAAAATAAACCTTTAATTATTTTTGTTCATGGAAGTGGCTTAACTCATATGACATGGGTTTTACAAACCAGATATTTTGCATTTCATGGCTACACATGTTTAGCTTTAGATATGCCTGGTCATGGTTTATCTGAAGGTGAAAGCTTGAAATCTATAGAGGATATGGCAGATTGGATTAGTAGAGTTATAGATGCAGTAGATTATAAGGAGGCTTCGTTAGTAGGTCATTCCCAAGGGTGTTTAGTTACTATTGAATGTTCGGCAAGATATCCTGAAAAAATTAAAACTTTAAGTTTAATGGGTGGTGCAGGAGCAATACCAATGAATCCAGAACTTTTAGAACTTGCTGAAAATAATGATCCTAAAGCTGTTGATTTGATGATGGACTGGGCTCATGGTCCTGCTGGACATTTTGGAGGACATCCTGTTCCAGGATTGTACCATATAAATACTGGTGGAATGTTAGCAAAATCTAGAACAATTAAAGATACTTTAGGTGTAGATTTTAGAGCATGTGATAACTATAAAAATGGTTTTGAAGCAGCTAAAAAAATAAAAATACCGACATTATCCATACTTGCTACTGGAGATAAAATGTGTCCAGTTAAAGAAGGTAGAAAATTAGCAGACTTAATTGAAGGAAGTAGAGTGGATATTATAGATAATTGTGGACATATGATGTTGCTTGAAGAAGCTGATAGAGTTTTAAAAGTATTAAAAGAATTTATAGTAACTAACTATCCTTCAACCTAAAGCATTTGAATACCTACCCCTGTTTTTGGATAAGTATATAGGTTATAATTAGCACAAAGTTCATCACCTGCATTTAAATCTCGAATAGAAACCATAAAAAAATATTTTGCATCTGGTTTTTCTCTTAAATTATAATACATATTTTCTAAATCATCATCATTTTCATTAAATTTCTTTGCTTTTGCACTAGGATCAATAGGATCGCCAAATTTTAATGAAGGTAATATATTTGATACCATTCTTTGAACCGTTGGATTATCTGAATGATTATAAAAACCACCCAAAGGTGTTCTTATGTATTTATTTTCAAATTGTTCATCTCTAATATGTGTAACTCCTATAAATGAATTAGCTTTTATTTTTGTTGTTGCAAAAAGTCCTAAGCCTTCGATAGGTGAGTTTTTTATTGTCAATTCATCTGGCAATGGTCTGTACATAATAAGATTTATTTTTTGTGCATTTAATATTATTTTTAAATTTAAAAAAAGTATTATTTATTAACTATTTTGGATATTTATGAGACATATTGTCAAAATATATAAGTTTTTTACTATAAAATGACCAAAACACAACTCACAGTTAATTGATCTCTATATTACATGCTGGTAGACTAATAAAATAATTTTAATAACTAGGAGAATAAATTATGAGTACATCAAAAAATCCAGAGACAATTGCTCTACATGGTGGGGATTATAGAAGTGATCCAGCAACTACTTCTGTAGCAGTACCAATTTATAGAACAACGTCTTATCAATTTAATGACACTGGTCATGCAGCAAATTTATTTGCTTTAAAAGAATTTGGTAATATTTATACACGAATAATGAATCCAACTAATGATGTGTTGGAAAAAAGAGTTGCAGCCCTTGAAAACGGTTTAGCATCAGTAACAGTAGGATCGGGACAAGCTGCTTCTACTTTTGCTATTTTGAACGTGTGTCAAGCAGGAGATAATTTTATTAGTTCTACTGATTTATACGGCGGAACTGTCAATTTATTTACTCACACTTTAAAAAAACTTGGAATTGAGTGTAGGTATGCAGATCCATCAGATCCAAAAAATTTTGAAAAATTAATTGATGAAAAAACAAGATGTTTCTATGCTGAAACATTACCAAATCCATATTTAAGAGTTTTTCCAATTAAAGAAGTGTCTGATATAGGAAGAAAACATAATATTCCTTTAATAATGGATAACACAGCTGCTCCGGTAATATGCAAACCATTAGACCATGGTGCTGCAGTTGTGGTTCATTCACTAACAAAATTTATTGGAGGTCATGGAACTGTTATTGGTGGATGTTTGGTTGATGGTGGTAACTTTGATTGGACAGCAGATCCAAAAAGACAACCTTTATTCAATGAACCAGATATGAGTTACGGTGGTGCTAAATGGGGTGAAGTTGTTCCTCAACTTACTGGTGCTAATGTTTCATTTGCAGTAAGGGCCAGAGTTTGTTTATTGAGAGACTTGGGTGCACCATTAGCTCCAGATAATGCATGGGGTATAATCCAAGGTTTGGAAACAGCACCTCTTAGAATGAAACAACATTGTTCTAATGCAGAGAAAGCTGTTGATTTCTTAAAAAAACATAAAAATGTAACTAGAGTAATATACCCTACACTACATGAAGGTGAAATTGCAGCTCGATCCAAAAAATATCTAAAAGGTGGTAACGGTGCCTTAGTTGGTATTGAAGTTAAAGGTGGCGTAGAGGCTGGTAAGAAGTTTATAGAGTCACTTAAAATGTTTTACCATGTAGCTAATATTGGAGACGCAAGAAGTTTAGCAATTCATCCTGCTACGACTACTCACAGTCAGCTTACAGAAGAAGAGTTATTGGCAGCTGGTGTTACTCCTGGATATGTTAGGTTGTCAATAGGTATTGAACATCCTGATGATATAGTGGGTGATCTAGATCAAGCACTTAATGAGGCTGGTAAACCAGGGTTAAAAGCAGTTAGTTAGTATTTCTATAATATATATTAAGAAAACTAATTAAAACAAAAACGGATCCTAACTGGTGTAAAGAAGCATAATATATCTTTACACCAGTTAACAAAGTAATAATTCCTAAAATAATTTGAAATAAAATAGCAAAATTAAGAATTGTAATTGACCAAAATTCAATTCTTTTTAAATAACATACAATATTTAAAATTATCAAAAAAATTATCAATAAATAAGCAGATAATCGATGATAAAATTGAATTACAGATGGATTGTTTAATATTTGAGAATTATATAAATCAAATTTGTTAATATCACTTGGTAGTAAATTTCCATCCATACTAGGCCAAGTATTAAATAAAAGTCCTCCATTTAAACCAGCAAGTAATGCACCTAAAATAATTTGAACTACTATTAAAAATAAAAATGTAAATAAAAATTTATTATCAATTTTTTTTAAAAACTTTTTTATATTAAAATTTTCAAGAATAAACCAAAAAGTTATTGATAATACAACTAATGCAACACTTAAGTGTAGAGCTAAACGATAATGACTAACATCTGTGTTGTTGATTAAGCCACTTTTTACCATAAACCAACCAATGAATCCTTGAAAACAAACAAGGCCAAATATTGATAAATATTTTAAATCTTTAATTAATTTACCCTTATGTTTTAAATATATAAAAACTAGTGGTAAAATAGCAAAGAGACCTATCAAACGGGCAATTAATCTATGAGCGTATTCCCAATAGTATATGACTTTAAAATCGTTAATATTCATATTAAAATTTATTGATTGATATTCAGGAATTTTTTTGTACTCATTAAAATAAAAATTCCATTGATCAATATTTAATGGGGGTAAAATTCCTTTAAACAACTCCCATTGAGTAATCGATAATCCAGAGTCAGTAAGTCTAGTAAGTCCGCCAACAGTAATTATAATTATAATCATAAAAAACATTGAAATAAGCCACAAACGTATCATCTTGTTATAGTGATCAATGTTTACAAACATATTTAATACATATAATAATAATTTGATTAACCAATGGATTAAATGTCGCCACAAAATAAAAAAAAGTTGGATAAAATTAGAATTAAACTGGATAGATTAGATAATGAACTGCTATCTTTAATCAAAAAACGTACCTATCTAGTAGAAGAAGTTTTAAAATTAAAAGAATTTAAAAAAGAAATTATTGATAAAAAAAGAATTAGTTTTATTTTAAAAAAAATATCAAAAAAGTCAAAAAAATATAAAATTGATCCAAGGATAACTGACCGAATTTGGAAAAATATGATTTGGTCATACATTAATTATGAAAAAAGAAATTTTAAAAAAAAATAATTATTTACTATGAGGTGGAAGTTTTTTTTCAACAAATATTTCATGTTTTCTTGTTTCAGGATTGTATTTTTTGGCTGAAAGTTTAACTTTTGCTTTTTCTCCACCCGCAGGCTTTTTTACATAGTAAAAAAAAGAGCTATCAGGTTTAGCCTCAGGTACTAACCTAACTTTTATGTGTGTTTTTTTAGCCATGTTATCTAATATCGTTTAGTTTTTTTATAATTTTTGAAATATTTATTAATTTATTTTTAAAATTATCAGTCTTTATAGAATTATTTGCTGTTTCGTCAAGTTCTAATGAATCTTTGGAATCTAATATCTTTTTAACTCCATTAATTGTCATACCTTGGTCTTTAAGAAGATATTTTACTTTTTTGAGAAGATTAATATCATTTTCATCATAATATCTTCTATTAGCATTTAATATTTTTGGTTTAATTTGTTTGAATTGCTTTTCCCAAAATCTTATTGTGTGAGTTGGTAAAACACCTTTTTTATTTGATTTTAATTTTAATATTTTAACTACTTCACTAATAGTTTTATAAGCATCGTTAGATTTATTCATTATATTTAAGATTAACTAAATCTTTGAACTCTTTAGCTGGTTTAAATAAAATAACTTCTCTACTAGTAATTAATTTAGTCTCTTTAGTTTTAGGATTTCGTCCAACACGTGATTTTTTTTTACGAATTGTAAAAGTCCCAAATTTAGATAGTTTAAGTTTTTTTTCTAATTTGATATTATTAGAAATAGTAGTTAAAAGGTCATCAATTAAGTTTTCTGAAATTTGTTTCGAAAATCCTAGTTGCATATAAACTGAATTGACTAAATCTTTTTTAGTTAAGTTTATTCTCATTATATTAAATATTTTGTTTAATCTTGTTAATCAAATTACCTTTTACTATTTTATTACAAACATCTAATGAATTGGAAAAACCAATATAATCTGTACCTCCATGACTTTTAACCACAGGAGAGTTTAGTCCAATAAAAATTGCTCCATTATATAATCTTGGATCTAGCCTTTTTTTAAATTTTCTTAAATTTGATACGTTTAATAAAGATGATATTTTACCTAATATTGATCCAGTCATAGTTTTTTTAAGTTCATTTATTATAAAATTTGCAGTTCCTTCTGCTGTTTTTAAAGCAACATTACCAGTAAATCCATCAGACACAATAACATTCACTTTTCCATTCATTAATTCATTACCCTCAATATAGCCCTCAAAATTGAAATTATCTGAATTTTTATCATTTAAAATTTGATAAGTTTCTTTAATTACTTCATTACCTTTTAATTCTTCTGTACCTATATTTAATAATGCAACATTCGGCATTTCGTTTGGATATAAAGATGTATAAAGGGACGCTCCCATAATTGAAAAATCTAATAAATTTTTTGAATTACATTCAATGTTTGCTCCAAGATCTAACACAACACTCATTCCTTTTTTATTTGGCCATAACGCTGATAAAGCAGGTTTATCAATATTTTCGATCATCTTTAGATTTAACTTTGATATAACTAGTAATGCACCTGTATTTCCAGCAGAAATTACAATATCTGCCTCTTTATTTTTTACACTTTCAATTGAAAGCCACATACTAGTATCTTTACCTCTTTTTGCTGCCTCTAATGGACTATCTGTACTTTTTACTACATTTTCTGTATTAATAATTTCGTAATACTCTTCACTAATTTTTTTATTTATAAGATTGAATAATTTTTCTTTATCACCAAATATCTTGAAAAAATTATCTTTATTTTTATGATGATTTAAAATTATACCATCAATAATTTTTTTTGGAGACCCTTCTCCACCCATTGCATCAACTGCAATTTTAATCATATCAGACATTTTTAATTTATTAGTTGATTATATATCTATTATTCTTTTGGGTCTAAGACTTGTCTACCTTTATACATGCCAGTTTTTAAATCTAAATGGTGAGAAAGTCTATATTCACCTGACTTTTTATCCTCAACTATATTTTTAGTAGAAAATCTCATGGTCTGAGCTCTTCTCATCCCTGTTCTTGAAGGTGTTTGTTTTCGTTTTGGAACTGCCATAATTATGGTTTATGTACACTTTTTATAAAAGAATTCAAAGTTTTTTTCGATAATTTATCATTAAATTGTTCAAAATAATCAAGTAAATGATCAATTTTATTAAAATCACTCAAAAAATAAGAAAACTTTTCTAACTTTTCAGTTTTTGTCAATTTGTCCCAAAAATGAATTTCTGAAACCATGGAATGAAATAAATTAATATAATCTTTCATTTTTTTATTTATTGATTGATCACCATAACCAATTTCTCTTATTGATAACTCTAATTGCCTAAAATTAAAATCATAGATTTTTTGTAAAAGTAACCTATTTTCCTCATTTTTATAGTTTTTTAAAAAAAAAGAAAAATGAAGAAGAAATAAAGTTAACCTATCTGAAAAATTGTCTTCACGATCCAAAGAAATATACAAATCTTTATTTCTAGTATAATTAATCAAATTATTATAAATATTGAGTAATTCACTGCTCATGTATAAAATATTATATATCATTTTATTTTCATTGATAATAACAAATTGTTCATTTAAAAAAGTTGTTAAACATCATGGGGTTCCATTCTTAGAAAAAAAACAAGAGTCTCTATTCATAAATAAGTCAAATAAAAATGATATCAGGAAAATTCTGGGATATCCCTCGACAACAAGTAAATTTAATAATGATGTTTGGATCTATATTGAAAGAAAACAAACACAATCAAATATTAAAAATTTAGGTAAAATGAAAATATATAAAAATGATGTTTTAGTATTAGAAATAGATAAATATGGGATACTTAAAAAAAAGGATTTTTTTAAAGAAAAAGATATGAATAAAGTAAAAATTGTTAGTGCTACAACTGAAACAGGTTTTTCTAAAAAAGCATTTATTTATGACTTTTTGTCTAGTATGAGACAAAAAATCAATGACCCTCTTGGTCAAAGGGCCAAAAAAAGAAGAGAAGCTAACCGGCGATAACAGCTAATAATAACAAAGCTACAATATTTGTAATTTTAATCATCGGATTAACTGCAGGACCAGCTGTGTCCTTATAAGGGTCACCAACAGTATCGCCTGTCACAGCTGCTTTATGAGCTTCAGATCCTTTTCCTCCATGATTACCATCTTCTATAAATTTTTTAGCGTTATCCCAAGCACCACCGCCAGCAGTCATAGAAACAGCAACAAAAAGCCCAGTAATAATTACCCCAAGTAACATTGCACCAACAGCTGCGAGTGCTGCAACTTGACCTCCTATTGCAAGGATAATAAAATATAAAACTACTGGTGATAATACTGGTAATAGTGATGGTATAATCATTTCTTTGATTGCTGCTACTGTTAATAAGTCAACTAATTTTGCGTAGTCAGGTTTTTGTTTTCTTTTCATTATACCAGGAAATTTTTTAAATTGCCTTCTAACTTCGACTACAACAGCTCCACCTGCTCTTCCAACAGCCTGCATCCCCATTGAGCCAAATAAATATGGTAACATTCCGCCTACTAATAATCCAACTACTACATAAGGATTTGAAAGATCAAATGTTACGACTATTCCCTCTAATTTCGATCCTGTAACTTTTGAAAAATGTTTTATATCTTCAACATAAGCTGCAAATAGAACTAGGGCTCCTAAACCTGCTGAACCAATCGCATAACCTTTGGTAACGGCTTTAGTTGTATTACCTACTGCATCTAAAGCATCAGTAGTTTTTCTTACTTTTTTATCCATGTTTGACATTTCAGCTATACCACCAGCATTATCAGTTACTGGACCATAAGCATCTAGAGCAACTACCATACCTGCTAATGCAAGCATAGTTGTCACTGCAATAGCAATTCCAAACAATCCTGCAATTGAATTAGTGACCAAGATACCAGTAACAATTATTAATGCTGGAATTGCTGTTGCTTCCATTGAAACTGCTAATCCTTGAATAACATTTGTTCCATGTCCTGTTGTTGAAGATGCGGCGACAGATTTAACTGGTCTATAATTAGTACCAGTGTAATATTCAGTTATCCAAATTAATAAACCAGTAATGATTAAACCTATTACACCACAGTAGTATAAATCTAAACCAGTAAAGGTTTTATCATTAACTGTATAATTGTTACTAAATCCTATCACATAATCTGTAACAGGATATAAAATAACTAACGATGCTAATGCAGAAACTATAAAACCTTTATATAGGGCATTCATTACATTTTTATCATTTCCTAGTTTTACAAAAAAAGTTCCAACAATAGATGTCAAAATACAAGCACCTCCAATTGTAAGTGGATAAATCATCATATTCAGATCACCATAAAAAAATATTGATGATAGGACCATAGTTGCAACAATAGTTACAGCGTATGTTTCAAATAAATCAGCAGCCATACCAGCACAATCTCCAACGTTATCTCCCACATTATCAGCAATTACTGCAGGATTCCTTGGATCATCCTCTGGAATACCAGCTTCAACTTTACCAACTAAATCAGCACCTACATCAGCACCTTTCGTAAATATTCCACCACCTAGTCTGGCAAATATCGAAATCAAGGATGCTCCAAAACCTAAAGCGACAAGAGCATTAACAATCTCTCTTTCATCAACTTGATTTTTTAAAAGAAAATAATAGTAAACAGCAATAGAAAGTAATGCTAAACCTGCAACTAGCATACCAGTAACTGCACCAGACTTAAATGCAACAGATAATCCTTGTGCCAGACCTTTTCTAGATGCCTCTGCTGTTCTTACATTAGCCTCGACTGAAACGAGCATACCAACATATCCAGCAATACCAGATAATGCTGCACCGATAAGATAACCAAGACCTACTAAAGGACTAAATGCAATACTTACAATAACTAAAACCACAACACCTACAATACCAATAGTTTTATACTGCCTTGCGAGGTAAGCTTTTGCACCAATTTGAATTGCCGATGCAATGTCTTTCATTTTCGCATTGCCAGAACTTGAGTTTAAAATATTTTTACCTGTAAAAAATCCATAAACTATGGATAGAAAACCAGCAGCTATTGTGTATAAAAGAATAGTTTCGATTGATGTGTTCATATAAACCTTAAGGTTATTAATTATTAAATTTTAAGCCCGGACAATACAAAAAAAGCTAAAAAAGACAATAATTAAGTTCTAAAATTGATGAATATATCCTTTGTTTTTAATAAGTATTTGCTTACCTTTTTGATCAGTTAAACTTGATTTTCTATTTCCTGAGATTATTTTTCCAATTTTTGTTATTTTAACTCCAATATTTTTTGAAGTATCCTCAATGATTCTAGACTTATTTGGTCTAGCAGTAAATAATATCTGATAATCATCACCATTTGATATAAATTTATATTTCTTAAATTTTCGAGTTGTAATTATTTTTGACAAATTTTTTGAAATTGGAATTTTATCCTCATCTATTTCATATGAATAATTTTGATTATTCATCATTTTTTCTAAATCAGAAATTAAACCATCTGAAACATCAATTGAAGTATTAGCAAAATTTACAATTTTCTCAACAAGAGATATTTGAATTGTGGGTTGATAATACTTATTAATAAAATAATTATTAATTTTATTTGAAAATTTTATCTTTTTTTTTAAAATTTGTAGACCTAAATAACTATCACCTAAATTTCCTGTCACATAAATATCATCATTTAATTTACATTGATTTCTATAAACAATTTTTTTTGAATAACCGACTGATGTTATTGAAAAACTAAGCTTATTTGAAAATGTAGTATCACCACCACATAAAAAAATACCATATTTTTTTTGTTCATGAAAAAGAGATTTAGAAATACTAGATAAATTTCTTTTTGAAAATGTACTCTTATTTCCTGATCCAGATATAAAATAAAATTTAGGTTTTACTCCCTTACATACTAAATCAGAGATAGATGATCTAATTATTTTTTTTATTACTAAATCAGGTCTTTTAAAATCTATAAAATGATAACCTTCATTATAAGTGTCGACGGAAATTACTATTCCTTTCCTTTTATCAAAGAAAACATCATCATTTAAATTTAATGCAGCTTTATTATTTTTAGAAATTTTTGAAAAATACTGTTTTATTAATTCAAATTCATACATTTTTTGATCTTAATTTCTTTCCAATATTATCTAATAAAGCATTAAGATATTTTGTTTGATCATTATTTAAGAAAAAATTTGATGAGTCTAAATATTCTTTAATAATAATATTTATTGATACACTTGGTTTATAAAGAAATTCATAAGTTGCTGCTTTGATTATTATTTGAAAAACTTTATCAAGATTATCAAAAATAATTTTATCTCCAAGTTTAGTTTCTAATTCAGTAAGAATTACTTCATTTCTTTCTATTGTTCCTAATACAATATCCTTTATAAATTTTTTAAACCTGTGTTTTGGAAAATCTAAATGATTATCTTCATTAATAAATTTCCCATACAATTTTTGAATTATAATTACCCTTGGATTATTATTAGAACCACTATAATTGTTCATTTTTGAGATAAAATTGAAATTACAGCTTTAGCAGCTTCGGCACCCTTTTTTTTTCTTGCTATAGCTTGACGCATATTTAAACAAGTTATTATTCCATTTCCAATAGGTTTCTTGTTATTAATTGATAAATCCATTAATGCATTAGTTGATGCTTGAGATATAAAGTCAAAGTGTGGTGTTTCGCCTTTAATAACACAGCCTAAAGCTAAAAAAGCATCATATTTTTTTATATTCTTTGAAATGGTCACAGGTATCTCAAATACACCTGGAACCTTTATAATCTTTATTATATTTGATTTTGGGATTAGTTTTAACGAACTATCAAGAAGACCTTTTGAAATATCTTCATAATAATTTGCAATAACTATTAAGTATTTCTTTTTCATTAAATTAATTCTTGTTTTTTAATCTTTATACCATATCCGTCTAAACCAATAACTTTTTTAGGAGACTTTGTAATTAATATCATATTTTTAATTTTTAAATCTTTAATTATTTGTGCTCCGATACCATAATTTCTAATAAGTCTATCATTACCTCTTTTATAAAAATCTTTATTCTTATAATCTTTTAGTGTTTGAGTTACTGATTTAAGGTTGGTATCTTTAATAAATACTAAAACACAATTACTAAATTTTTTGAAATAGTTAAGTGTTTTAGTAAAAGAATTTGGCAATTGATGATTAATCAAATAATTCTGTACAACATTTGAAGAAATAACTCTAACTCTGGGCATTATACCCTTTTTGATATTACCTTTTATTAAAGCAAAATGCTCTGAACCATCTAATAAATTTTCATAAATTCTAATCTTAAATTTTTGATCTCTAACATCAATATCACTTTGTTTTTTTAATCTTATTAATTTTTCTTTTTTTAGTCTGTAAGCAATTAAATCCTCGATTTTACCTATTTTAAGATTATGTTTTTCAGCAAAATTAAATAAATCCTTTCCTTTTGCCATACTACCATTTTCATTCATAATTTCACAAATGACTGCAGAGTTATTTTTTTTAGCTAATCTAGATATATCAACAGAAGCTTCGGTATGGCCAGCTCTTACTAAAACTCCACCATCTTTAGCAATAATTGGAAACACATGACCTGGTGAAACAATTTCATTTTTTTTTACATTTTTTTTGGAAGCTACTTTAATCGTTCTTGCTCTATCTTTGGCTGAAATACCAGTAGTTATACCCTTCTTGGCCTCAATTGAAATTGTAAATGCAGTTTTATTTCTAGATTGATTAATTGGAGACATTAAAGATAAATTTAATTTTTTTGCTTGAACACTATCTAAAGCAAGGCATATCAATCCACGTCCATACTTTGCCATAAAATTAATATTTTTTGAATTAGAGTCTGACGTTGAAATAATTAAATCTCCCTCATTCTCTCTTTTTTCGTCATCGACTAGAATGAACATGCCGCCCGTTTTGGCAACTTTTATGATATTTTCTATAGAAGTAAAATTATTTTTTTTCATTAAAATAATTTCTAACGTATTTAGATAGGATATCTATCTCAATATTTACTAAACTATTTTTCATTAGTCTAGATAAGTTAGTTTCTTTGTAGGTGTGGGGGATTACCCAAATTTGAAAACCTTTTTTTGAAACCTTTGATATTGTCAAAGAAACACCATTTACACATATTGATGCTTTTTCAATTAAATGTTTTTTTTCTTTTTTGGATATTTCAAAATCAAAAAGGTATGATTTATCAATCATTTTAATATAAGAAACTTTACCTACTGTATCTACATGGCCTTGACATATATGTCCTGAAATTTTAGTTCCATATTTTAGTGGTAATTCTAAATTTATAATATCTTTTAATTTTAAGAATTTAAATTTAGATCTAACAATGGTTTCTTTTGATAGATAAAACTCCATTATTTTAGTTTTGAAAGAAATTAAAGTTAGACAAACACCATCACAAGCAACAGAAAGACCTATATCTTTATTGCTTAACTTAAGGTTACTCTTAATAAAAATATTATGTCCCTTGGGTCTTTTTACAATCTTAGTAACAATCCCTTGGTTATATATAATCCCGTTAAACATATTATTTTTTATATAATGTTATTGTGTCTTTTTCTAAATTAGAATTAATTTTTACTTTGTTTTTATAATTCCGTTTTATAATATTAAAACCATTAAATTCTTTAAATTCTGTTAATTTTGATAATTTTTTAGGACTTTGAAATAGATAGAATAAATTAAAAATTTTTTTATTTAGAAAATCTTTAGTAAGTTCATTCCCACCTTCGACTAAAATATTTCTACATCCTAGTTTATAAAGTCTTTTTAGGATTACTTTTAAATCAAATCTTTTTTTAGTATCGATTTTTGACTTGATAATTTCAATTTTCCTTTTTTTAAATTCTAAAATTTTTGATTTATCAGCCTCATTATAAAAAATAATAGTGTTATCTTTATTAGCAGTTTTAAATAAATAGCTATTTGTATTAGTTCTTAATTTATTATCTAAAATAATTCTTTTTGGAGAAAATTTTTCCATATTTTTCAATCTACAGTTTAATTTAGGATTATCTTTATTTAATGTTTTATATGATATCAATATGGAATCATTTTTATATCTTAAAAAGTGTGTAAATTTATCAGATCTTGAATTAGTAATCTTCCTTTTATTCTTACTAAAGATTATATGATTTTTTGCTACTGCTAATTTACCACTAACGTAAGGTAATTTATTCTTTCTATTAAAAAAATAAGGAAGATAAAAATGATTTACTTTATCTTTTAATACTCCTTTTTTAACATTAATATTTCTTGTTTCAAGTATTTTAAATGTTTTATCCTTTACTCTTTTATCAACATCAATGACAGAATAAATCACTTCACTTATTTTTGATTTAATTATTGAACTTGTACAAGGTGGTGTCACTCCATGATGAGAACAAGGTTCTAACGTAACATACATTTTTGATCCTTTAAGATCCTCAGTAGTGTTTTTAATTGCATTAGTTTCTGCATGTGGTCTTCCATTGAATGACGTTTGTCCAATAGAAATAATTTCATCTTTTTTAACTATTACACATCCAACAGATGGATTTTGACCCGTAAGTCCTTCTCTAGCTTTTGCCAAGTCTAGAGCAAGTTCCATATAAAATTTATCTTTAAATGAAAATTTATCTTTTTTTGTAGACATCTATTTTGTCCACGAATTGTACAAAATCTTTTTCTTCTCTAAAGTTACGATAAACAGATGCAAAACGTACATATGCAACTGGATCTAAATCTTTTAATCCTTCCATTAACATTGTTCCAATTGTATTAGTGGAAATTTCATTTTGTCCTAATTCCTCAAGTGCTCTTGTAATCTTGCTAATAAATTTTTCTGCTGTCTCCGTATCTATTGGCCTTTTTTTTAAGGCTATATAAACAGATTTTGACAATTTATCTCTATCAAAAACTGATTTTCTGCCATTCTTTTTAATAACCATCAATTCTCTAATTTGTATTCTTTCAAATGTTGTAAATCTTTCACCACAAGCACAAAGACGTCTTCTTCTTATAGCTGTTCCATCTTCAGTGGGGCGTGAGTCTACGACAGATGTTTCACCTTTTTTTTCACAGGGACAAATCATTTAAGAAAGATTTTTATATATAGGAAATGAATGGGTCAAACTTATGACTTCATTTCTTACTTCTTCTTCAATTTTGCTATTGTCATCTGGGTTTTCTGACAACCCTTTAATTGTTTTTGTTATTAACTCACCTACTGTTTTGAATTCATTTAGTCCAAATCCACGAGTTGTAGCTGCTTGTGTTCCTAACCTTATACCAGATGTAATCATTGGTTTTTCAGTATCAAAAGGAATTCCATTTTTATTACATGTTATATTTGCTCTTGATAAACTTTCTGCTGCAGCATTACCTTTAACTTTGTATGGTCTTAAATCAACAAGCATCAAATGAGTATCTGTACCTCCAGAATAAATTTTAAAACCATTATTTTTAAGAGTTTCTGATAAAATTTTTGCATTAGCTAAAACATTTTGAATGTAATCTTTAAATTCTGGACGCAGCGCTTCTAAAAAACCTGCTGCTTTTGCAGCAATAACATGCATTAATGGGCCTCCTTGATAACCTGGAAAAACAGCTGTGTTAAATTTTTTTGATAGATCTTCATGATTTGTAAGGATAATTCCACCTCTAGCACTTCTAAAAACTTTATGAGTTGTTGACGTAACTACATGCGCATAATCGCAAGGATTTGGATATCCTTTTCCAGCAACTAAACCTGAAAAATGCGCCATATCAACCATTAGATATGCACCTACTTTGTCTGCAATTTCTCTAAATCTTTTAAAATCTATTACTCTTGAATAAGCACTTCCACCAGCAATAATAAGTTTTGGTTTATGCTCTAAAGCTAATTTTTCAACGTTATCATAATCAATAAGTTCAGACTCTTTATCTACATCATAACTTATTGCATTAAACCACTTTCCTGACATTGAAATTTTTAGTCCGTGAGTAATATGACCACCTGAATTTAAACTCATACCTAAAAAAGTATCACCTGGTTTTAGTAAAGCTAAAAAAACTGCACCATTAGCTTGTGCACCTGAATGAGGTTGAGCATTAGCAAATTTACAATTAAACAATTTTTTTAATCTTTCGATAGCAAGATTCTCGGCAACATCTACATGTTCACATCCGTTGTAATATCTTTTGCCAGGATAACCCTCAGCATATTTATTTGTTAATACTGAACCTTGAGCCTCTAATACTGCTTGCGATACTATATTTTCTGAAGCAATTAATTCTATATGTTGTTGTTGTCTTCTTAATTCATCGCTTATAGCTTTGTGTAATTCTGGGTCAGTTTTTAATAAACTATCCTCAAAGAAACTTTTATACTGATCATTCAAATAATTATTTTCACTAGACATTTAAATTTTTTTAACCCTTTTTTTGTGCCTACCACCTTCAAATTTAGTTTTTAAAAAAATACCGACACAATTTAAAGCATTTTTTTTAGTTAATAATCTTGATCCCAATGTAATGATATTTGCATCATTATGCAATCTAGATAATTTAGTTGATTTTAAATTAAAACATTGTGCTGCTCTTATATTTTTATGCTTATTTGCTGTAATATTCATACCTGTTCCTGATCCACATACCAAAATACCAATATTATCTTTATTTTTTTTTACTTTATTTGCAACTTTATGTGCATAATCAGGGTAATCAACTTTATCATCGTTATTTGGTCCAAGATCATTAAATTCGAATTTTTTCATTGATAAATACTTCTTTATGTCTTCTTTCAACTTAAAACCAGCATGATCTGATGAAATAAAAATTTTTTTCAAAATTAATTAAATTTATAATCTAATACACAAGCAACAAGATGAATTCTATTTTCTTCACCTCCGTTAAAAGCATTATGGTATTTAGTGTTATTTGTTATCCAAACTGATCCGTCAGCAGGCATATGTTTTGCAACATTCTCTATTACCATAATTGACCCCGGATTAGTAATTATAGGTATATGTAATCTTGGTTCAGGATCTCTATGCCAACTTAATGTTGATCTTGGTTCTTTTAATAAAATTCTTACACGTCCTAACTTATATTTTGATGATAAAATATCAAATACCTCCTTAAAATATGTATTTTCATAATCTCTAATAAATTCTGAATAGGCACTTTCATCAATTCTAATATCTCTTGAAACTTCTTTTCCAGATTTGTCAGGTTTCGTCCAATAAACACCCCTAGCTTTATTACCTTTAATTGAATCAGGATCACCAGGTATTTGTGTTAAAGAAATTGCTCCAAAATGAGTTACACCACCACCATCATCAAATTTTTTCGTTTGTGTTATTTGATTATAAGCTTCCTGTAACTTTAAAATGTCAAATTTAATATTTTGTTTTTGAAAATCACTAAAATTTAAAACTCTATCTTCTTTTTTAATGTTTAGGTTTATGACTTTTGTGTTATCTATACTCATCGAAATTGTTTTGTACTTATTTTAACATATATTTGTATAATACTTTTGTCGCATTAATAAAGAGAATTAAAACATGATTACTGGTAAATATCCTAACTTAAGACTAAGAAGAAGTAGAAAAGAGTCTTGGTCTAGAAGGCTTATTCAAGAGAATACATTAAGTGCAAGTGACTTTATATTGCCGATTTTTATAATTGATGGGTTAAATAAAAGAGAACAAATAGCTTCAATGCCTGGTGTTTACAGATATACAATAGATAGATTAGCTCAAGTTGTCGATAGAGCTGTTAAAAAAGAAATACCCATGGTTGCACTATTTCCAAAAATTAAAAAAAATTTGAAAAATGAAATGGGTACAGAGGCGTTAAATGAGAATAATTTGGTGTGTAAGGCTATATTAGAAATTAAAAAAAAATATAAAAATCAAATTGGCATAATGTGTGATGTGGCATTAGACCCATATACATCACATGGTCATGATGGATTAATCAAATCAAATCAGATTATTAATGACGAAACGATAGAAGTTTTAATAAATCAATCATTGCTACAAGCTGAAATGGGTTGTGATGTGTTAGCGCCCTCTGATATGATGGATGGTAGAATAGGCAAGATCAGAATTGCATTAGAAAATTCAAATTATAAAGATGTTCAAATTTTATCCTATGCAGCAAAATATGCTTCAAGTTTTTATGGGCCATTTAGGGATGCAGTTGGTTCAAAAAAATCTCTTAAAGGAGATAAGAAAACTTACCAAATGGATTTTAGAAATAGTGATGAAGCTTTAAGAGAAATTGCCTTAGATATTAAAGAAGGTGCTGATATGATAATGGTCAAACCAGGGTTGCCTTACTTAGATATTATTAAATCAATAAAAGAAAAATTTAAAATACCTGTATTTGCATATCAGGTATCTGGAGAATACAGCTTAATTTCAAATGCGATTCAAAAAAAATTAATTGATAAACATGCTATCTACGAGAGTTTAGTTGGATTTAAAAGAGCTGGAGCAAATGCAATTGTAAGTTATTATGCTGATAGAATTGATGAAATTTTAAAGTATTAAGTTACAAAGAGTTTATAAATAAAACTCTACTGTTAGGGTAACTTAAGTTATTTGGTTTTAAAATCGTTTTATCAAGAAAATCACCAACAAGTTTTAATCCACTTAACAATATTTTAATATCATTAACTTTTAAACTTTTTTCTATTAAAAAATTAGGTACATATTTTTTTTCATTGGAAGAGCTAACAAAGTAAACTGTATGATTTTTTTCAATATTTTTTTCAACAATATTCTCCAATTCAAGATCATATCCAAGTAATTTAAGTAACTCTAATTCCCAAAAAATATATTCCTTGAGCCATTCATCTTTTGTTAAAATTATATAAAGTTTTTCAATTAGATTATACACTTTTATATTTGATTGAGACTCTGCAGATAAAATTTTGATTAGATTAATAGCTGATGTAATACATGATAGTTTTTGATTATGATCAAAATAGAGAGGAGAATGGGCTTTTATGATTTCTACTTTAAAATAACCAATTTTATTATCGTTTTTAGAATTATAGTTTACATGTAATTTATTTCCGATTTGTAAATAGTTTTTTATCTTTTTAGAGGTTCCTCCAAAGATTAAACCTGAAATTTTACCTCTTTTTTTTGTATACATTTCAGTAATAAGTGAATTTTCACCATATCTGCTTTTACTAATCAAAAAACATTCATCTATCCAATTCATTATTTATAATTTTTGTGTTTTTAAGCACTCAAGAGCAGCCTTTTGCTCAGCGTCTTTTTTAGATTTACCTGAGGATATAAAATATTTTGTATTCATCAACTTAACTCCAATCTTAAATAGTGGCTTATGACGTGGACCTGTATTTGAAAATAATTTATAAGTGGGCAACATTTTATATTTCTTTAAAGATAGTTCTTGTAATTTTGTTTTAGCATCAATCTCAGTAACCACACTTTTTTTAATATGATTGTCCCATAAATTAATTATCACCTTTTCAACTGAATTTAATCCTTTATCTAAGTATATTGCACCAATTAAAGCCTCACAACAATCAGAAATTATTTTATCTTCAATTTTTATTTTCTTATTATGTGAGTTAAACGTTAAGATATATTTATCTAAATTAATTTTTTTGGCTATTTCTAAGCAAGTATTTTTATTTACTAAAGATGCAAATTTTTTATCTAAAACTCCTTCTCTTTCATGTGGATATATTTCTAAAAGTTTTTTAGCAATTACTAAACCAAGAACTCTATCACCTAAAAATTCTAATTTTTCATTATTTTTTATAGAATCAAAGCTTTTGTGAGTGAGAGATTGAGTCATTAAATCAATATTTTTAAATTTAATTCTAATTTTTTTTTCTAAATTTTTAAAATTAACTTTCATTAATTAATCATTTTAAAAGTTCTATTAAATCTTATCGATTTGTTCCATTTCCAAAATTCAAAAAAATTTCCAATTTTTTTATCTGATGAAAAAAAGATAAATCTAGCCTTGCCAACTAAATTATCTTTATGCACATAGCCTACGCTAGATAAAAACCTACTATCTTTTGAGCAATCTCTATTGTCTCCTAAAAAAAAATAATGATTTTCTGGTACATTAAATACATCAGAATTTTGGTATGAATAATCCTTTAAATAAACAGTGTGAAATTTTTTTCCATTAGGTAGTTTTTCCTCATATTTATAAATATCAATTGATCTGTTGCCACAAAAAATTTTAATTTTATTTGAAATTTTTGATTTAATTAATTCACTGCTATTAAGATATAAATTTGAATCTATAAATTGTATTTTATCTCCAGGTAGACCTACTAATCTTTTAATATAATCTGTTCTATTATCTGCAGGAGTTTTAAAAACTATTACATCACCTCTTTTTGGTGAACTGAACATAATTCTATCATTCAATATCGGAGGACTGAACGGAAATGAGTGTTTACTATAACCATAAGAATACTTTGTTACAAATAGCCTATCGCCTACAAGTAATGTAGGTTCCATCGATGATGATGGAATATAAAATGGTTGAATAAATAAAGATCTGATAATAATTGCAATTATAAAAGCATAAAATAAAGTTTTTAGATTTTCTGAAAAAAAATTCTTGTTTATTTTCATATTGACTGAATTATTGCAAAAGCTGTCGAGTAATCTTTTTCATCTGATATAGAAAGAAAAAAATTAAAATTCTTAACTTTAAAATTCTTTTTAACCATTTCTGCAATTTTTTTGTTCTTCTTATAATAAGGTTTACCTATTTTATTATTTGCTATCTCAATATCTTTTAAGTGTAAATTTCTTCTAATTCCAGTACCCAAAGCTTTGGCCAAAGCTTCTTTAGCTGCGAATCTTTTTGAAAAGTAATTACCTTTATTTTTTGATAGATGTGATTGTTTTAACTCATTCTTACTAAAAACTCTATTTCTAAAACCATTACTTTTAATAGCTTTTTGAATTCTTTTGTTTTCTATAATATCCACACCGACGCCAAGAATTTTCATTTATTAATTTCTTATAATCTTTTTAAACTTTTTTATAACTTTTTTAAGTCCCAAAAAAATTGATTCCCCTATTATAAAATGCCCTATATTGAATTCTTGAATCTCTTTAATCTTAGTTAGTAGTTGTGTTGTTTTATAATCAAGACCGTGTCCTGCGTGAACTTCAATATCAAGTTTATTCGCAAGTTTAGAGGTTTCTTTAATTCTATTTAGCTCAAGAATATAACTTTTTTTTAACTTTACTAAATTTGAAATTTTTCCAGTATGTATTTCAACACAATCTACATTCAATTTTTTTGATAATTTAATATCTCTGATAGAGGGATTAATAAATAGGCTTGTTCTAATGTTAGCTTTTTTAAATTTATTAATAATTCTTTTTAATTTATCTTTGTTTTTAATTAAGTTTAATCCTCCTTCTGTTGTAATTTCTTTTCTATTTTCTGGAACAATGCAAATATAATTGGGTTTTATTTTAAGTGCATTTTTAACAATTTTATCATTCATTGAAATTTCGAGGTTCACGAAAATTTTTTTTATTTTACAAATTTTTTTTGCATCATGATAATTTATATGTCTTCGATCTTCTCTTAAATGAATAGTAACAGAGTCAGCACCCATCATTATTACTTGATTGGCTGCATAAGTTGGGTCTGGATGTTTTTCACCTCTTGCATTTCTGACTGTTGCTACATGATCAATATTTACACCTAATCTTTTCACTTAATAAATCTACTTCCAGGTTTTGTTATTGGTATTGATTTAAGATTTTTAGGTATTTCATTTTTACTAAATGATGGTACCTCAATTTTTAAATGTGATATTATTTTAGTCTTTATTCTATTTGATTTTTTTGTAGATCTATCAATGATTGAAGCAAAACCTAATAATTTCGCTTTTGAATCTTTTATTAATTTTACACATTCTAAACTAGATTTTCCTGTCGTTATGACATCTTCTACTATTAATACTCTAGATCCTTTTTTGATAATAAAGCCTCTTCTTAATTTAAATACTCCATTTACTCTTTCACAAAAAATTGTTTCCTTTTTCAAAAGTTTTCCTATTTCATAACCAACAATTATACCACCGATTGCTGGAGATAAAATAAGATCAATATTTTTAAATTTTTTCTTAATTTTTTTGGCTAGAGATTTACAAATTATTTGAGCTTCATTAGGAAAGCTTAAAAGTTTTGCACACTGTATATATTTTGATGAATGAAGTCCTGACGATAGTACAAAATGACCTTCTAATAAAGCATTAGTCTTTTTTAAAATATTTAAAGATTTTTTGTGTGAAAGCATTTCTTTTATCTTCGTGTCTAATTATCTTAAATTTTATACCTTTTTGTTTGAGCTCTGCAATAAAATTTGTAAAGTTTTTTAAGTTAGTTATGATTAGTCTAAATTTAAAATTTATATAACTTGGATTTTTACCGACCATTTCAAGATTTGAGATATTTAGCTTGTGGCTTCCAATTAATGAGCTGATCTCACCAAGTTGACCAGGTTGGTCAGGTAAAGACAACCAAAGTGTCGTATTATATTTTTTTGTTTTTTCCTCTTTTTTCTCACCTTTGTCATGCCAGTATCGTCTAATAGCAGCTCTAGCTTTTCCTGTTTTTGTTATTGGTATCCAGTGAAGTGAAGGTGAATGATTTTTAGAGGTTAGTATATTTACTCTATCTCCATTTCTTAAAATATCTTGAAGTTCACTTTTATTACCATTAATTTCACATCCAACAGCAGAATTTCCAATTTTTGTATGAACGGCATATGCAAAATCAATTGGAGTAGCATCTTTGGGTAATTTGATTACAGAACCTTTTGGAGTAAAACAAAACACATTTTCCTGAAACATTTGCAATTTAGTATATTCGTAAGAATGTTCCGGATTCTCATTTTTTTCAATAATTTCCACTAAATCCTTTAACCAATCATACTCTTTCCAACTTAATGAATTGAATTTTTCGGATGATTTATATTTCCAATGAGAAGCAACACCTCTTTCTGCAAATTCATGCATTTCGTTTGATCTAATTTGAATTTCTATAGGTTTTTTGTTTGATCCAATGACAGATGTATGTATCGACTTATATCCATTTATTTTTGGAGAAGATATGTAGTCTTTAAATTTTCCAGGTATACAGTTCCATTTTTTATGAAAAATTCCTAAAGTTTTGTAACAATCATCTACAGTTTTTAAAATAATTCTAAATCCAATAATGTCTGTAATTTGTTCTAAAGAAACTCTTTTCTTTTGAACTTTTCTCCAAATTGAAAAAGGAGTTTTTTCTCTTCCATAAATTTCAGCATTTATATGATTATCATTTAAAATCTCACTCAATTCAAAAGATAATTCTTCAAATATATTTTTCTTATCTAATTTTATTTCGTCTAATCTTTTTTTAATAAGTTCTCTTCCCTTACTATTCAAAATTTCAAAAGATAGATCTTCAAGTTCATCTCTAATTATATGCATGCCCATTCTATCCGCTAAAGGTGCATAAATTTCCATTGTTTCTTGTGCTATTCTTTTTCTCTTATCAGCATTAGATATGGCTTTAATAGTTCTCATATTATGAAGGCGATCTGCAATTTTAACTAATAATACTCTAATATCTTTTGAGGTTGCTAAAATTAATTTTCTGAAGTTTTCTACTTTTGAATTCGAACTAGCTGCATTTTCGAATACAGATATTTTCGTAACTCCCTCTACTAAATCTGCTACCTCATCACCAAACTCTTTTTTTATTGTATCGTAAGTTGCAAATGTATCTTCAATAGTATCATGAAGCAAACCTGTTGTTATAGTGGCACTATCTAGTTTTAATTCGGTTAATATATTAGCAACTTCTATGGGGTGAACTGAATAAGGATCTCCTGATGCTCTTTTTTGATTTTGGTGAGCTCTTACAGCAAAGTTATAAGCCTTGTCTAATTTTTCTGGATTTAAAAACTTATTATAGTTTTTAATTTTATTGATTAGTTCATCAGAATTAAGCATATAGATATTATAACATTAATTCAAATTTGTTTAATAGATCTAATATCTTTATTTGGTAGTGAAAATATCAATTTTTTTATATTGGTATTAAAAATCGGATGAAACCATTGTTTTTCAATTTCAAATAAGGGAAATAATACAAAATTTCTACAATACATTGATTTATGAGGTAAAATTAATCCAGTTTTAAAAATTAATCCCTTATAATCAATAATATCTATATCACATACACGAGGAGAATTTTTTATGTCTTTTTTTCTTCCTAATTTAACTTCTATTGATTTGCAAATTTTTAGTAATTCGACAGGTTTTAAGTAACATTTTGTTTTTAAAACTATATTTAAAAATTTTGGTTTACTAGGATTTGGCCAAGATGGAGTTTCATAATATTTAGATATATTAATAGATTTTACACCATTTTCAGTTAAAAAAAATTTTGCTTTTTCTATATTTAATTTTCTATTTCCTAAATTTGAACCAATAGCTATATAAATATGACTAGCTTGACTTTCTAATATACCTGGCTTTATCACGGTTCCAATCTCTATTTTTCTTAGTTGCTCTTTTATCAAATTGTTTTTTTCCTTTTGCAACAGCTAGTTCTATTTTTGCCTTGCCTTTTTTAAAATACATTTTAGTAGGAACAATAGTAAAACCATCTCTTTGCATTTTTCCAATAAGCTTGTTAATTTCTTTCTTATTTAATAAAAGCTTTCTTTCATCAGTAGGGTTATGATTTGAGTAACTTGCTTGTCTATATGAGGCGATATGAGAATTAATCAAAATTAGTTCACCATTTTTTTCAATAGCATATGAGTCTGCTATATTTACTTTTCCATCTCTAATAGATTTTATTTCTGACCCTTTTAATACTATACCTGCTTCTAACAAATCCTCAAAAAAGTAATTAAAAGTTGCTTTTCTATTTAATGCTATAATTTTCAAACCAGAGTTGGTTTTAGATTTCATTAAATTAATTTTGCAAAACTTAGAGCTTTTTTGACTTCTACTTCTGTTTCTTTTTTAATTTTAACTAAAGGTAACCTTATTTCATCATCACATAATCCTAGAAGTTTAGCAGCATATTTTGCTGGAGCAGGATTACTTTCAATAAACAAAGATTTATGAACTGGTTGCAACATTTGATCAATTCTATCAGCTTCTTTAACTTCATTATCCGCATTGGATTTAGAAAATTTTTGCATTTCTGAGCATAACTTGGGTGCTATATTTGCAGTAACCGAAATAATTCCAACTCCCCCTCTTTTGTTAAATTTTAATGCCAAACCGTCTTCACCTGTTAGCTGAATAAATTCTGATCCCAATTTATTGATAGTTTCATCAAGCCTATTTAAATCCCCTGTTGCATCTTTAACACCAGCAATATTTTTAAGTTCAAATAATCTTGCCATTGTATCAACGGACATATCAATTACACATCTACTAGGTATATTATAAATTATAATTGGTATACCCACATTGTCGTTTATTGCTTTATAATGTTGATATAATCCTTCCTGGGTTGGTTTATTATAATAAGGAGTAACAACTAAAGCACCATCTGCGCCTGCTTTTTCAGCATGAGAAGTTAGAGAAATTGCCTCTTCAGTAGAGTTCGATCCCGTTCCAGCTATAACAGGTATTTTTCCATTACTTTCTCTAATACATAAATCAATCACTCTTTGATGCTCTTCATGACTTAAAGTTGGAGATTCACCAGTTGTACCAGCAGGAACCAAACCATTGGTTCCATTTTCTAGATGAAAATTAATTAATTTTATATATGACTCCTCATCAAGCTTATTATTCTTAAATGGAGTGATTAAAGCAACATTTGAACCTTTGAACATAAATACTTATAACATAGTTTAAAGATTCATATACTAAAAGATTATGTTTAAAAAAATAATTATAATTACAACTTTTGCTTCATTAATATTTTCTTATTTCAATAATGTTCTAGCTGAAAATGCGACTATTATACCTCTTAAAAAACCTGCACTGAGCAAAATAGAGATAGAAAAAAAACTATCAATTAATATTTTAAAACCGTTAAAAAAGCCAAATAAAAAGCAAGTTAAAGAAAAATCAATAGTAAAAATAAATAAAACATTTAATTTTCTTATACCTAAAAAAAAACCAACCATAGTTGGTGCAAAAAAAGCTGAAAATATAAAAATATCTAAATACTATAGTAAAAAAGATTATAGTTTAGCAAAAAAGGCCATTTCTGAGATGGAAAAAGGAAGATGGATTTCATCAATTAATATTGCTAAAAAAGCTAAAGATAAATCAATATATAACTTTATTAAATATAGACATCTATTGACTACTGGTAATACAGCGTCATTTTATGACTATAAGACTTTTATAGATAATAATACTAACTATCCAAGAATAGGTAGACTGAAATATCTTGCCGAACATAAACTTTCTACAAAGACAATATCACCAAAAAAAATAATTGATTGGTTTGGAACAGAAGAGCCTCTTAGTGGGTTTGGAAATATGATCCTAGGAGAAAGTCATATTTTAAAAGAGAATTTATCAAAAGGAAAAAAACTTATTAAAGAAGGATGGATTACTGCAGATTTATCTAAAAGTGAATTAATTTTTTATAGAAAGAAATTTAAGAAATATCTAAATGCTGATGACTATATCAAAAGAGCAGATTATTTAGCATGGAATAACAAATATTGGGATCTACGAAGATTAATAAGATATTTACCTAAAGACTATGAACTTTTATACAACGCAAGACAATTATTAATGAGCAAATCTTATGGAGTTGATCAAGCTATTAAAAATGTACCATCAAAGTTTAAAAATGATGCTGGACTGAATTATGATCGATTAAAATGGAGAAGAAAAAGAGGACGTATAGACTCTTCTGTAGAAATATTAGTAAGTATAAAAAATACTGAGGAATATTTAGTAAGACCTGATAAATGGTGGATAGAAAGAGAAATAATTTCGAGATCTTTAATATATAAAAAAAAATATGAACTTGCATACAAAATTGCAAGCAATCATGCATTGAATAATGGTGCTGATTTTGCAGCTGCAGAATGGATGAGTGGCTGGATAGCATTAAGTTTTTTAAATGATCCATTAACTGCAAAAAATCACTTTCAAAATTTTTATAACAATGTGAGTTATCCAATAAGCACATCAAGAGGAGCTTACTGGCTAGGTAAATCATATGAAAAATTAAAGAATAATGAACAATCAAAAAAATGGTATCAGGAAGCTGCTAATTATTTAACTACATATTATGGTCAATTAGCATTTTTAAAAATAAACCCTAATGGTAAATTTGAACTTCCAAAAGATATGGAAGTTGATAAAAAATATAAATATCTTTTCTATAATAAAGAACTTGTAAAGTTATGTTATCTTTTAAATGAATTAAAAAAAGATAAATATACAAAACATATTTTAAGACACCTAGCTAATGATAATATTCAAAAAGGTAGTGAAATTTTAGCTGCAGAACTTGCTACAAATATTGAAAGATACGATTTTGCAATTCAAGTTTCAAAAATTGCTTCTTACCAAAAAAGATTCCATAATACGTATAATTATCCTATTATAAGTACACCAAAAAAAATAAATGGAAGAACGATACCAGAAAGTGCGTTCATACTATCTATAATCAGACAAGAAAGTGAGTTTGATCTTAGTGCAAATAGTCATGCCGGTGCCAAAGGATTGATGCAATTAATGCCCTTCACAGCAAAACTAGTTTCAAAACAAGCAAAATTACCTTATTCAAAATCAAGATTAACAACTGATCCAGAATATAATATTAACTTAGGATCTCACTATATTGCTGGCTTAATACTGCAATATGATGGAGCCTATCCATTTGCTACTGCTGCATATAATGCTGGTCCCAATAGAGTGAAATATTGGAAAAAAATTAACAAAAATCCTCAAAAAAAACAAATTGATTATATTGATTGGATAGAATTAATAAAATTTAGAGAAACTAGAAATTATGTTCAAAGAGTCATGGAAAATTATAATGTATATAGATATATGTTAGAAAAAAAGCCCATCTTAATGAAGGATTTTTTCAAAGATCAGCCTCTATTTTAATGGCGGAAGAGGAGGGATTCGAACCCTCGGTACAAGTTTCCTCGCACGGTCATTTAGCAAACGACTGGTTTCAGCCTCTCACCCACTCTTCCGTAAGACAATGTGTAATAAGTGATTGTATTGAAAATTCAATATTTATAAAGTAATTATTCGATAATTATGAAAAATAAGTATTCAGTATTTTCTCTTATTAAAAATGCATTTTCGTACCACGAAAATTGGGAAAAGGCATGGAAAGATGCTACGCCAAAAAAAGAATATGATGTTGTAATAGTTGGTGGTGGTGGTCATGGTTTAGCAACTGCATATTATTTAGCAAAAAAACATAATATGAAAAATATTGCTGTTGTAGAAAAAGGATGGATAGGTGGAGGAAATACAGGAAGAAATACAACCATTATAAGATCAAATTATTTGTGGGATGCTAGTGCTGGGCTTTATGATCATGCTTTAAAAATCTGGGAAGGATTATCTCAAGAATTAAATTACAATGTAATGTTTAGTCAAAGAGGAGTTATGAATCTTGCTCATAACCTACAAGATGTTAGAGATTTGAAAAGAAGAACTCATGCTAATAGATTAAATGGTATAGATGCAGTGTATTTAAATACTGATGAAGTAAAAAAATTTTGCCCAATAATAAATACATCACCTGATATTAGATATCCTGTTTTAGGAGGTACACTTCAACGAAGAGCTGGTACAGCACGACACGATGCTGTTGCTTGGGGTTATGCTAGAGGTGCTGATGAAATGGGTGTTGATATAATTCAAAACTGTGAAGTAAAAGGAATTAAAAGGAATGGAGATAGTGTTGAAGGTATTGAAACTACAAAAGGATTTATTAAAACAAAAAAAATTGGTGTAGTTGCAGCAGGACACTCAAGTGTGATAGCCAACATGGCTGGTTTAAGATTACCACTTGAAAGCAAGCCATTACAAGCTTTAGTCTCAGAACCTGTTAAACCAATAATTGATACAGTTGTAATGTCAAATGCTGTTCATGCTTATGTAAGTCAATCAGACAAAGGTGAATTAGTAATAGGTGCTGGAACTGATGATTATGTTTCTTACTCACAAAAAGGAAGTCATCAAATTGTTGAAGGAACTTTAAATGCTATTCTAGAACTTTATCCTATTTTTAGTAGAATGAGAATGTTAAGACAATGGGGTGGAATTGTTGATATTTGTCCTGATGCTAGTCCTATTTTAAGCAAAACTGCAATCAAGGGATTATACTTTAATTGTGGTTGGGGTACTGGTGGTTTTAAAGCTACACCAGGATCTGGAGATTTATTTGCACATACAATTGCAAATGATGAACCTCATAAACTTAACGCTGCATTTAATTTGAACAGATTTGTAAGTGGTGATCTTGTAGATGAACATGGTGCAGCTGCGGTTGCACACTAATGTTTATTATTAATTGTCCATATTGTGGTGAAAGAGATCAGCAAGAATTTAAAGCTGGAGGAGAAGCTCACATAGAAAGACCAAAACAGCCCACTGAATTGAGTGATGATGAATGGGCAGAATATTTGTTCATGAGAAAAAATATTAAAGGTGTACAATTTGAAAGATGGAACCATGCTCATGGATGCAGAAAATGGTTTAATATGGTTAGAGATACATCCAATGATGAAATTAAGTTAATTTATAAGATGGGTGAAAAACCTCCTGTAGAATAATATGCCAGAAAACTTTAGAGTTAAATCTAGCGAATTTATTGATGAAACAAATAGAATTTCATTTAAATTTAACGGTAAAACTTATTATGGATTTAGGGGAGATACACTAGCCTCTGCACTGCTTGCAAATAACGTACACTTAGTTGGACGAAGTTTTAAATATCATAGACCAAGAGGAATAATGACTTCTGGTTCAGAAGAACCAAACGCAATTGTCCAAGTTAATGAGAATACAGACACCACCGAACCCAACGTAAGAGCTACAGAAATTGAGATTTATGAGGGTTTAGAAGCCTCAAGTCAAAATTGTTGGCCAAATGTAAATTTTGATATCGGTGGTATCAATAATTTAATCTCTCCATTTTTGCCAGCAGGATTTTATTATAAAACTTTTATGTGGCCTTCTAGTTTTTGGGAAAAATATGAATATTTCATACGACACTCAGCTGGTTTAGGTAAATCTCCAAAAAAAAAAGACCCTGACATATATGATCATAGATATGTTCATTGTGATGTTTTAGTTGTTGGTGCTGGTATTTCTGGAATTTTAGCTGCTAAAAATGCAGCAAAAAATAATTTAAAAACTTTACTTGTTGATGAAAAAAACGAGTTGGGAGGATCGACTCTCTTTCAAAATGAGGAATTTAATAAAATTGAAAATCAAAGTTCATCTGAATGGCTTAAAAAACAAATTCAAGAACTTAAAGATCTTAAAAATTTAGAAGTGAAGGTTAGAACAAGTGTTGCAGCATATCATGGATATAATTACTTATTAGCCAGAGAAAATTTAACAGATCATTTGGAAAAAAAAGATAAGCAAAATAAAGTTAGACAAAGATTGTTAAAAATAAGAGCAAAAAAAGTAATTCTTGCAACAGGTGCACTAGAAAGACCTCTTATTTTTAATAATAATGATAGACCAGGAATTATGCTTTCTTCAGCAGTTAAGAAATATGCAGATTTTTATGGTGTTGCATGTGGTAAAAAAATAGTTTTTTTTACTAATAATGATAGTGCTTATGAGAGTGCGCTTTGCTTACACAATAAAGGAATTAAAGTTGAAGCAATAATTGATATAAGAGAAAATTCAGACTCAAAAACTGTTAAATCTCTTGAAGCATCTGGAATTAAGATCCATTGGTCACATACAATAGTTGATACACACGGATACAAAAGGCTTAACAATGTATCAATAATGAAATTATCCAAAGATGGTATGACTGTAACTGGTAAAAAGATCAAAATATCTTGTGACTGTTTAGGTATGGCTGGTGGATGGACACCTGCTGTTCACTTATTTACTCAATCTGGTGGTAAATTAAGATTTGATGAAGATAATAAAGTATTTTTACCTAGCAAATATCCCTCTAAACAAATTAGCGTTGGTTCTTGTAGTGGTGATTTTAAGATTAACTCAATTATAAAAAATCTTGATTTAAATTTAAAAGATTTCTTAGAAATTAAGAAAACTGATTTTGAAAATATAGATGTTAAATGTGATAGTGAAAAATCCAAAAGAAATATTTGGTTATTACCATCTGATAAATCCATAGGAAAAACTAAACCTTTTGTAGATTATCAAAATGATGCTACAGCAAAAGATATTAAGTTAGCCTTAAGAGAAGGATTCAGATCAATTGAACATGTAAAAAGATATACAACAACAGGTATGGGTACTGACCAAGGTAAACTTGGCAATATGCATGCACTTGGTATAATTGCTGATACTGCAGATGTTAAAATGGGAGAGCTTGGCACAACTACATTTAGACCACCTTATACTCCTTTAACTTTTGGAACAATTGTTGGGAGAAATGTTGGTGAATTTTTTGATATTTTTAGAAGAACACCAATGAATGATTGGCATATTGAACATAAAGCTGAATTTGAAAATGTTGGTCAATGGAAAAGAGCTTGGTATTACCCAGTTAATGGAGAAACTATGCATGAAGCCGTCCAAAGAGAAAGTAAAGCGGCGAGAGAGAGTGCTGGAATATTAGATGCCTCCACTCTTGGTAAAATAGATATTCAAGGAAGTGACTCTTCAGAGTTTTTAAATAGAGTTTATACTAATGCTTGGTCAAAGTTAGCTATTGGTAACTGTAGATATGGTTTAATGCTTAACGAGGACGGAATGGTTTATGATGATGGTGTAACAACTAGATTAGGAGAAAATCATTATATTATGACAACTACTACAGGTGGTGCAGCTAATGTTCTGGGTAAACTTGAAGACTATTTACAAACAGAGTGGCCAGAGTTAGATGTATATTTAACTTCAGTAACTGATCATTATGCTACTGCTAGTGTATGTGGTCCAAATAGTAAAAAGATATTAAATAAGATAGTACCTGATATTGAATTATCTGATGAAAACTTTCCTCACATGTCGTTTAAAGAGGCAAAAATTGGAAATATTAACTGTAGGATTATGAGAATTAGTTTCACTGGTGAACTTAGTTATGAAATTAATGTTCAAGCAAGTTATGGAAAGTCTGTATGGGAAAAATGTATTGAAGCTGGAAAAGAATTTAATATTACCCCTTATGGCACTGAAACAATGCATTTATTAAGAGCAGAAAAAGGATTTATTATAGTTGGTCAAGATACCGATGGAACAATGACTCCTGTTGATCTTCAAATGGATTGGATAGTTAGTAAAAAGAAGTATGACTTTATAGGTAAACGATCACTTTATAGATCTGATACTATGAGGGAGGATCGCAAACAATTAATTGGGTTATTAACTGATGACCCAAGTATCGTTCTAGAAGAAGGAGCTCAAATAGTTTCTGAATTAAACCAAAATCCAATTCAAATGCTTGGACATGTTACTTCAAGTTATTTTAGTCCAAATTTAAACAAATCTATTGCCTTAGCAGTAGTTAAAGGTGGAAAAGATATGTTGGGAAAAAAACTATATATTCCAATGGAAAATAAAACAATTAATGTGACTGTTTCTAATCCAGTTTTTTTTGACAAAGAAAATTTGAGGATAAATGCTTAATTTTAATTCAGCACTGAAAAAAGAAAATCAATATAATGATTTAACAATTAAAGAAATTTCACCAGTAATGAAATTAATTGTAAGAGGTAAAAAAAGAGAGTTTTTTACTAATATTGGAAAGAATTTAAATATGATATTACCTACCGAGGCTAATACATCATCTACAAATGATATAATATCAGCCATATGGCTTAGTCCAGATGAATGGTTAATTTTTACTAATAATAAAGTTGATGAAAATACTAATAAATATGAATTAGAAGAAAATTTATTTCATAGTGTATCAAAACACAATTTAGGTGCAGTAGTTAATGTAACAGATCAATTTGTAATGTTGGAATTAGATGGAAAAAATATTTATGAACTATTTTCTACAGGTAGTCCTTTTGATTTTAGTAAATTTAAAAAAAAACAAGGTTCTACAACACAAACTTTGTTAAATAATATTGATGTGATAATTCGTCACAAAAGTGAAAATTTAGTTAATTTATTTGTTAGAAGATCCTTTTCGGAACATTTAAGCTCGTGGATTAACGATAGTGCGTCAAGGTTATAGAGTTATTCTCATTAGTTTTACGTTAAAAGTTTAATATGAAAAAATTAATTATACTCGCACTTCTAGTGCTTTTACCCTTATCAGTTAACGCAGACTCTAAACTAGATCAAATATTATCCTCTGGTGAATTAAAAGTGGGTACAACAGGTGACTGGGATCCGATGACAATGAAAGACCCAGCAACTAACAAATATAAAGGTTTTGATATTGATGTTATGAATGAATTAGCAAAAGATATGGGAGTAAAAGTTAGTTTTGTTCCAACTGAATGGAAAACAATAGTTTCAGGAATTACATCTGGAAGATACGATATTTCTACAAGTGTTACTAAAACTGCAAAAAGAGCAGAAGTAGCTGGATTTACTACTACTTACTATAAATATGGAACAGTCCCTCTTGTCCTTAAGAAAAACTTAAGTAAATTTTCAACTTGGGACTCTTTAAATAATAGTAATGTTACAATTGCAACAACCCTTGGAACCTCACAAGAACAAAAAGCTAAAGAATTTTTTCCAAATTCAACATTAAAATCTGTTGAAGCACCTGCAAGAGATTTTCAAGAAGTTTTAGCTGGAAGAGCTGACGGAAACATCACAAGCTCAACAGAAGCCAATAAATTAGTTATTACTTACCCACAATTGGCAATTGTTCCAGATGGGGAAAAAAATCCAGCATTTTTAGCAATGATGGTGCCTAAAAAAGATACTGTTTGGAACGATTATGTTAGTAATTGGATTGAAAAGAAAAAAGAATCTGGCTTTTTTGAAAATTTATTATCTAAATATAATTTAAAAAGTTTATAATAGATTAGAAATTAATTATTAATTCTCTATAACTTTAAAGGTGAAAAAGATTTTTTTTTTATCTTTATTTTTGCTTTTTTCTTCATGTACGGGACAAGAGCTTGGGTGGTTCATAATATCACCTAATAATATAGAGGGGCTTACAAATCTTAAATTTTTGTTAAGCGGATTATCAACAACTATCTATATTTCAGTTGTTTCAATTGTTATATCAATGATTTTAGGATTTATTGTTGCCATCCCCTCTTTGGCTAAAAATAAATTTCTAACCTATATTAATATTGGTTATGTTGAGATCGTAAGAGCAATCCCATTATTAGTCCTAATACTTTGGATTTACTATGGATTACCTATCATGACTGGTATTAGTTTTAGTCCATTTATTTCAGGTATAATCGCTTTATCAATAAGTGAAAGTGCTTTTCAAGCTGAAATCTTTAGAGCAGGAATAAACTCAATAAAAAAAGCTCAATGGGAAGCTGGAAGTTCCTTGGGTTTAAATTTTTTTAAAAGATTAAGATTAGTAATACTCCCTCAAGCAATAAAAAATATTTTGCCTGCTATAGGAAATCAATTTGTGTATGTATTAAAAATGTCCTCATTAGTATCAATAATTGGAATTGGTGATTTGACCAGAAAAGCTAATGAATTAGTTGTCACTACCTATAGGCCATTAGAGATTTATACTTTTTTAATATTAGAATATTTAATATTAATTTTGATTGTTTCATATTTTGTTAGAAAATTAGAGAAGAAATTAAAAAATGAATAATTAATTAAATAATTTTATTTAACCAATTTTCAAGCTCTTTCATTCTGTTATCTTTATTTGTAATTTTATTCTCTTCTGCAATCATTTTTACATGAGAGTTAATTTCGTCTTCATCTATAAAAGCCTTATTGTTTAACAATCTGTCTTTTCTAAAATGAATTAATGTAATCATTTTATCGTATGTGATTTCAGGATGATATTGAATTCCCCAAATATCACTAACTCCACATTTGAAATTTATGCCCATTACATTATTTATTTCGTTGGAAGACAATAAAGTAGAGTTGTTTGGTAGTGTTGCAACTTCATCAAAATTAAATGCTGGAGTATTAAAAGTTTCATTTTTATTTTTATATAATGGGTGTGTTAAACCATTTTTATTAATTTTGACATTATGTGCGATTCCTCTATGAGCACCTTTATTGCATCTTTTAACAATACCTCCAGCTACAGTAACCGCTACTTGTAATCCCCAACAGATAGCTAGAATATTCTTAATTTTTTTTTGACATTCTCTCATGAAATCTAATTGTCTTCTTATTTCAACAGTATCATTATAAATATTGAGACTGCTACCGCCCCAAATCATGCCATCATACTTTGTTAAATCTTCAGTTACTTCAGACAAATTTTTATCAGATGATGGGTTTACAACGTCTAATTCAAGTTTATTTGTAAAAAAACTAATACTGTCTTTTAAACTTTCAGTATGAGTTTTAATACCTCCATCAGTAAAACTTTGATTTTCTTCTCTTAAATTTCCTTCTACCAATAAAATTTTTTTCATTTAAATAGTTCTCCTGTAATACTATGCTCATACATAATTCTCATATCATTTATATTTAATTTTCTTGGATTAGATGACGTTGATGGATCATCTAGAGCCATTTTTGATAGCCTATCCAAATTAATATCTTTTGGATCTATGATGTCTGTAATTTTATGAGGAATTTCAAGCTTTTTTCTTAAATGCAATATCCAATTTAAAAAAGTTTCAAAGTTTTTTTCCATATTCAGGTATTCACATATTAAAATAATTCTTTTTTCTATAAAAGTTTTATTAAATGTTAAAACATAGGGCATAAATATAGCATTAGATAAGCCATGATGAACGTTATGTTGTGCATTTAAAGGATGACTAAGTGAATGTATTGCACCCAAACCTTTTTGAAATGCTGTCGATCCCATACTCGATGCAGTTAACATATTCATTCGAGCCTCTATATTTGATCCATCATTTACAACGTCTAATAATGAATTTTTTATAAGTCTCATTCCTTCAAGCGCAATCCCATCTGCCATAGGATGATAACCAGGCGCACAATATGCTTCAAGATTATGAGCTAAAGCATCCATTCCTGTGGCAGCAGTAATATTTGATGGTAAATCAATTGTTAAAATAGGATCTAAAATAACTATTGAAGGTAAAAATTTAGGATGAAAAATAATTTTTTTAACACCAGTTGTTTCATTTAGAATTACAGAAGCTCTACCAGTTTCAGAACCAGTTCCTGCAGTTGTGGGTACAGCTATAATTGGTGAAATCTTATTATTATTTGCTCTTGTCCAATTGTCTCCAATATCCTCAAAATCCCATATTGGTAGATTTTGACCAGACATAAAGGCTATTGCTTTTCCAACATCTAATCCACTACCACCACCAAAAGCAATTACACCATCACATTTTTTTTGATTAAAAAAATTAACTCCTTCATCTACATGAGACCCACATGGATTACCAGATACATTAGAGAATGTCTCAAATGATAAATTTTCTTTTTTTAAATCTAATAATGTTTTTTTTACAATATTAGATTTAATTAATTCCCTATCCGTTACAAATAGTGGTTTACTGATATTTAATTTTTTGCAGGCTAATGATAAATCTTTGATTCTATTTTGCCCAACCCATATAGTTGTGGGGTAATTCCAATTATAATTTGTATTATTCATTATTTATTTTTTTTTCTATATTCCCATGGAAATTCAAATGTCATAGACCACATTCCATTTTTATTTATTCGTGCAAAATCCTCATCTGGTATAAATTTTTGTGAATATTTTCTATATGCAAATGCATATCCATTCCTTACTAAATAACTTGATAAACTAATATTTTCAATAAAGCATTCTGCTAGAATTCTTCCATATCTATCTTTACCCTCTTTAATGCAATTAACGTTACTATTACCAATCCTTTTAATCAATAACTCTTTTGCTTTTATCCCGCATTGAATTAACTTATTATCTTTAATGCATGTTTGCTTTAACTCCGGAGTATCAATACCAGTAAATCTTATTTTTTCTGAATTTAAATGAATTGTATCACCATCTACAATTTTTAATTCTTGAGATTTTACATCAAAATAAGTTAGAAAAAAAAATATTAGACAAATACTAATAACTAAAAAGAGATTTATTTTGTTTAAATACATTATTTAGAAAATAACCAATAAATATCAAAACAGCAATTCCCATTAACCAATTAGTAGCCATAATTGTGTAAAATATGTCTTCATAATCTCCTCCTCTAATATTAATTACGTACCATAAACTTAAAAATGGAAACGCTGTTAATCTCAATATACTTAAATAAAGACTATAAAGAGGTTTCTTTACAGCTTGAAATACAGCTGTTGTGATAAAGAATACTGGATAAATTGGCCCAATCAAAGCTGCAACTTTTAAATAAATTGCACCATGTTTCACTGCTTCTTGATTTTCTGTAAATAAAGACACAAAGAACTCAGCACCAAAAAATAATATTATTCCAGCAACAGCCATAAAGGAAGATCCAAAAAATAACGCTTTTGTGTATAATTCTCTTATTCTACTAAAAGCTTTTGCACCAAAGTTTTGACCTCCTATAGAAAGAACTGCAGTATTTAATCCAATCACTGGTAATAAAAAAACTTGTTCAACTCTTAAGGCTGCTCCATATCCTGCTGTTGCTAAATCACCAAATTTTCCAATAAAATATAAAATATTAAAAATTCCAACTCCAATAAATAACATACTAAACATAACAGGAACCGACTGCCTTGTTAAAGGATTTAGATATTCAAACTTAGGAATAAAACATACTAATTTTAAGTATTTTTTGATTTTACAATTATTAACTTTATAGGCTAAATAGATTGTTCCAATCAGTTGTGAAATCACTGTTGCTATAGCAAGTCCGGCTATACCAAAAGCAGGAATAATTCCATAACCCCATATAAAAAGAGGATTAAGAAAAATATTTAAGAAAAAACTAAATATTAAAACATTTCTATAACTTTTGGTATCACCTTGAGCATTTAATGTTCCATTTAAAGAAATTTGAATTAATACAATAAAAGTTCCATAAAAAATAATATCTAAATATTCTCTAGTAAGTTCAATACCGGCGGCATTAGATCCCATTACTTTAAGAAGAAAATTAGATGCATTTAGTCCAAAAATTGTTACTAAAATTGAAATTGCTAAAGCAAAAATTAAAGATTGAGCTATATACATAGATGCAACTCTCTCTTTCCTTTCACCTATTGAATTACCAATCATTGCATTAGTAGCCGCACCTATTCCAACACCAACAGCAATTATGGTAAAATAAATTGGAAATGATTTAGCTATCGCACTTATTGCTTCAGCTGATATTTTTCCTGCAAACCAAGTATCAACAAGATTATAAAATGTTTGAAAAAGAGATCCAACACTTGCAGGTATTGTAACCTTACGAAGTAGAAACCATATTGGATCTTTAGTGAGCTTGTATGAGGTAGACAAAAATATCCTTATTTAAATTCTTTTTGAAAAATATATTTTTTTCCAGATTGTTTCGCTTTGTATATCTGACTTTGTCTCATTCTAAAACGTGATTTTTGTGACTCTGTAAGGTTCTTATAGCAATTTGGACACGAAACACCTTCCTCAAATTTTTTAGATCTTTTGTCTTTTGATGAAATAGGCATTCTACAACCACTACATATAGAATAAGAACCTAAAACCAAACCATGTTTGAGACTAATTCTATTATCAAAAACAAAACACTCTCCTTTCCATAAACTGTCTTTTTTACTAATTTTCTTTAAGTAATTTAAAATACCACCGTTTAGCTGATATATATTCTTAAATCCTTTCTTCTTTAAATATACAGATGTTTTTTCACAACGTATTCCACCAGTACAGAACATGGCTACTGGTTTATTTTTTTTAAGCTTATTCAAATATTTAGGAAAATCTCTAAAATTATTTATGTTGGGATTTACTGATTTTTTAAATGTGCCAACTTTGTACTCAAAAGGTTTTCTAGTATCAATAATATGTGTATCTTTATCTTTTATTAATTCATTCCATTCTTTTGGATCTAAGTGAGATTTAGTATTTCTTTCTACAGAATTTAATATCAAATTCATTGGAACAACTTCTTTTTTAATCTTTATTTTAGGTTTTTGAAATGGTTGAAATTTAGATTTAGACGAATTGTTATTATCAAAGTGCTTAAATAAGAATAAAGATTTTAATTTTTTAATTGTAATATCAATATCTTTAACTTGACCTGATATAGTTCCATTTAATCCTTCTTTTGAAATAATTATTGTTCCCCTTATATTGTTTGAAGAAATAAATTTTTGTAAAATATCTTTGTTTCTTTTAAGTGATTTAATCTTAATAAATTTATAAAAGCCGAAAACTTTAAACATTATAACACTCTACATACGGTCATTCCATCACCTAATGGGATAATGATTTGTTCTACCCTCTTATCTTCAGATACAAATTTATTAAATTCTCTAATATTAATTGTAAATTTATCATCATTTTTTTCATCAACAACTTCTCCGTGCCATAAAACATTATCGATAATAATTAATCCACCTTGATTTATTAGTCCTAAAGATTTTTCATAATATTTTTTATAATTCATCTTATCTGCATCTATAAAAACCATATCAAACTTTTGATTACTTAACTCTTCTAAAGTATCAAGTGCAGGATTAATTATTGTTTGAATTTTATGATTTTGATCGGCCTTCTTAAAAAAATCTATTGCTATTTTGTTAGTATCTTCATTTTTATCTAGAGTAATTAACTTTCCATCATCTGGCAATGCAAGTGAAATTGAAAGTGTGCTAAGTCCAGTAAAAGTTCCTATTTCAAGTACATTTTTAATGTTTGAGACCTTTATCATTAAATGAAGAAAGTGACACTGAACAGGATCAACTTGCATTCTTTTAACATCCCCTAGTGATTTATTATAATTAATTATTTCTTCTTGAATTGGATTTAACTTTAAACCAAAATCATTAATATAATTTTGTAATTTCTCTGTAATATCAAGGTTTCCACCCATTGTGTTAAAGCTTTTTCTTTAATATCTCATTAATTAATTGAGGATTAGCTTTACCGCCCGAAGCTTTCATTGCTTGACCAACAAAAAAACCAAATAATTTTTCTTTTCCCTGTTTATATTCAACGGCTTTATCTCTATTTTCATTGATTATTTTATCTATTATTGCTTCTAAAGCTTTAGGATCGCTTTGTTGTTTTAATCCTTTTTCCTCAACAATTTTTTGAGGATCTTTATCTCCATCCATCATTAATTCAAATACTGTCTTAGCTATTTTTCCTGAAATTGTTCCATTTTTAATTAAATTTACTAATATTGCTAAATTTTTTGAACTAACTGGACTTTGAGAAATTTCCAAGTTTTTATTATTCAAAACTGCAAATAATTCACCTGTGATCCAATTAACAGCTAATTTTATATCTTTATTTTTCCCCATCTTTAATACAACTTCCTCAAAATATTTCGCTATATCAATATCTGAAACTAAAATATTAGCCTCGTAGGATGTCAGTTTAAACTCATCAATAAATCTTTTCTTTTTATCGTCTGGCAATTCAGGAATATCAGACTTAAGCTTATTAACAAATTCATCAGAAACTTCTAAAGGAAGTAAGTCTGGATCTGGAAAATATCTATAATCATGAGCATCCTCTTTAGATCTCATAGATCTAGTTTCATTTTTTTTTGTATCAAAGAGACGAGTTTCTTGATCGATTGATTTACCCTCTTCAATTAAATCAACTTGTCTATTGGCTTCATATTCAATAGCCATTTGCATAAATTTAATAGAGTTTACATTTTTGATTTCACATCTAGTACCAAATTCCTTTGAGCCTTTTATTCTCACAGAAACATTAACATCTGCTCTCAGTGATCCTTCCTGCATGTTTCCATCACAAGTTCCTAAATATCTCATAATTGATCTTAATTTTTTAATATATGTGCTGACTTCGTCTGGAGATCTAAGATCTGGTTTACTGACAATTTCCATCAAAGCTACGCCAGATCTATTCAAATCAACAAATGTACTTTGAGGATCAAGATCATGAATACTTTTTCCTGCATCCTGTTCTAAATGTAATCTTTCAATACCTACTTCTTTCTGACCATCTGACATATCTAAAAAAACCTTGCCTTCACCTACTATTGGGTCTTTAAATTGAGAGATTTGATACCCTTGAGGTAAATCTGCATAAAAATAATTTTTTCTATCAAATA
>NTJL01000005.1 GCA_002457485.1 Pelagibacterales bacterium MED-G42 | reverse complement strand
CACCTTTAGCTTTTACTTTCAAATCAATAAGTGAGTGTTTTGATAACTGTTCTAACATATGGTCTAAAAAACCTATACCAGTGTCTATTTGGTATTTACCTTTGCCATCAATATTAACCTCAACATTAATGCTGGTTTCTTTTGTTTTTCGAGATACTTTTCCTTTTCTAGCCATATATTTTTAATGGTATACATACATAATCACTCTATATCAATATCAGTCTCAACACTTGAAGTATCAAAAATAGTTACCATTTATTAAATATGACAACAATCGTATTGGTTAGAAAAAACAATGAAGTAGTAGTGGCTGGTGATGGACAAGTTAGTATGGGTAACACAGTCGTTAAGAGCACTGCTTCAAAGGTAAGAAAAATTGAAAAAAGAGATGTAGTTGCTGGTTTTGCAGGATCGACTGCGGACGCTTTGACTTTGTTTGAAAGATTAGAAGGCAAGTTAGAAAAACATGCGGGTAATTTATCAAGGGCTGCAGTTGAGCTTGCTAAAGATTGGAGAACAGACAAATACCTTAGAAGATTGGAGGCTTTAATGGCTGTGGGAGATAAAGATAATAGTTATATAATCTCAGGAACTGGTGACGTTCTTGAACCTGAAGGAGATGTCATTGGGATTGGATCTGGTGGAAATTATGCTTTAGCAGCTGGAAAAGTTTTAATGGAAGGAAAAATGTCAGCTGAAGATGTAGCAAAAAAAGCAATTAAAGTTGCAGCAGACATATGTGTGTTTACAAATGATAATGTCAAGATTGAAAAAATATAATGGATAACTCAAACGTAACACCATTACATCCGAAGGAACAGGGTAAAAAAAATGAAGAGTCTTTAGTAAGCTCACTATCACCTAGAGAAATTGTATCTGAATTAGATAGATTTGTTGTAGGTCAAAATAAAGCAAAAAAAGCTGTTGCAGTTGCGTTAAGAAATCGTTGGAGAAGACAAGCTTTAAGTGGAGAAATGAAAAATGAAGTTTTACCTAAAAATATACTAATGATTGGTCCCACTGGTGTTGGAAAAACAGAGATTTCAAGAAGACTTTCAAAACTTGCAGAAGCTCCTTTTGTAAAAGTCGAAGCCACTAGATTTACTGAAGTAGGATATGTTGGAAGAGATGTTGAGCAAATAGTAAGAGATTTAATTGAGATTGCAATTGCAATGGAAAAAGTAAAAAAAAGAAAAGAAGTTCATGCACAAGCCCAAAAAGCAGCAGAGGAGAAAGTCTTAGATGCTTTGGTTGGAAAAAAAGCAAGTTTAGCAACTAGAGAAAGTTTTAGAAAAAGACTTAGAAATGGAGATTTAGATGATAACGAAATAGAAATTGCTGTTAGTGACTCTGGATCAAATAATACTTCTTTTGAAATTCCTGGGATGCCAGGAGCAAACGTAGGGATGATAAATATTGGAGAAATGATTGGTAAATCAATGGGGAATAAAGAAAAAAAGAAAAAGATGTCAGTAAAAGAGTCTCACGAAATTTTAATAAATGACGAATCTGACAAATTAATAGAGCAAGACAAAATTATTAAAGCAGCAAAGATTTCAACTGAAAATAATGGGATAGTCTTTTTAGATGAAATAGACAAAATTTCTGCAAGAACTGATAGGGTGGGAGGAGATGTTTCTAGAGAAGGTGTCCAAAGAGACTTATTACCTTTAATTGAAGGAACAACTGTAAATACGAAACATGGACCTATTAAAACTGATCATATTTTATTTATTGCATCAGGAGCATTCCAATTAGCAAAACCATCTGACTTATTACCTGAACTACAAGGAAGATTGCCGATTAGGGTTGAGCTAGAAGCATTAACAAGTGATGATTTTAAAAGAATATTAAGAGAGCCTGATTTCAGCTTAATAAAACAATATGTGGCTCTTTTAAAAACTGAGAATGTAGAACTTGAGTTTTCAGATGATGGAATTGATACAATTGCAAATATAGCCTCAGAGGTAAATACAACAGTAGAAAATATTGGTGCAAGAAGACTACATACTATAATTGAAAAAATATTAGATGAAATAAGTTTTACTGCAACTGATAGAGCGGGTGAAAAAATAATTATTAATAAAGACTATATAAATAAAAATTTAGATGATTTAGTTAAAGATACAGACCTTTCTAAATTTATTTTATAATTTTATTTTTCTTAAGAAGTATATAAAACGCCCCTTCACCACCGTCTTTAATTTTAGCATCTTGGATCTCATGTATTATTTTCATTAAATCATTATTTTTAAATATAAAATCCGGCACTGAATATTTTAAAATACTAAGATCTTTTGACACATAAGGATCTTTTTCATTTGTAGAATGTAATCCTTTTCCTGTAACTACAATTATTTTATTTACACATTCTAAAAAGGAGTTTTTAATAAATTTTTCTATAGTCTTATTTGCATTATCAAGGGTATACCCATGTAAATCGATAGTCTTTATTTTGATAACATTCTTTTTAGTATAGTTAATATCTTTATCAACTAGCTTCTCTTTGTTAGAAATAAATTCTTCCCAATCCTTTTTATCTTTATTTGAAATATTTTTAATCAATTAAGTTAAAGTATTAACTAATAACCAGTTAGGATTTGAGGAGGTGGTATCTCTCGAAAAAACCCATGTATCGTAAATTTTTTTTATTTTTTCAGGATCTCCTGAGATAATTTTTTTATTTTGGTCTTTGATGCAAGTTATTACTTCTGCCACAAAGTCTACTGTTACATTAAGAACTTTATCAATTTTATTTTTTTCTTTAATACTTGCATTGTTAATTCCTATAAATGTAATTTCTGCATGATGACCCCTATCATTTCTTTCTTTTAACGCCTCATTAAATTGATTATAAATTTCTTTACTTAACAAGGGTCTACTAGTTGTGATCTTATTGTCGTTATCACTAAAATCAGTAATGATTGTTTCATAAGCTATCTTAGCACCTTTCAAAAACTCTTTCTGAGCAGCTTCATCAAAAACTTCTTTAGGTTTTTGTTTGTTATTTAGATTCACATCTTTAAGAATTTTTTCAAATTGAGGAGAGGCTTTACCTTCAAAACCAGTTCTTTTACCTAAAATTCCTCTTAATCTTAAAATTATAAAGCCCGCTATCATCGCAAGTAGAATAATATCTATGTATTCAAAACTATAATTCATATTATAATAGTAATTACTATGTTGAATAATTTCAACCAGCAATTACATTAAAGACAAATGAACTCAGCTCTTATATTGATAATTTTAATACCCGTCATTGAAATTTACTTATTTATTACAGTTGGATCCCAAATAGGTGCTTTAAACACAATTTTACTCATATTTGTAACTGCTTTCATAGGAGTTTATTATGCTAAATATGAAGGATTAAACACAATAAAATCTGGTTTATCACAATTAATAAAAAATGAAATTCCTGCTTATGAAATAATCTCTGGAGCTGCGATTGCATTTGCAGCACTTCTTTTAATTATCCCCGGCTTTGCTTCAGATGTCATTGGTTTTTTACTAATAATTCCTTTTACTAGAAAATTAATTTTAGGTAAAATTTCAAAAAAATTTAAAAATAGCAGAGTAAAAAAAAAAGATTTTATTGAAGGCGAATTTGAAGATATAGATGAGGACGATGACAGAAAAATTTAAAATACTTACCTCTTATATTAAAGATTTATCTAGTGAAACTCCAAATGTTGAAACATTTATTTTTGTTCAAGAAAATATTAATAAATATCAATTAAATATAGATATTAACTCTAAAGCCTTAAAAAATAAAATGATAGAAGTAAATACTACATTGAAATTTGAAGATAAAGAACCTAATGAAAAAAAATCTTATTATGAAATTGTTTATTCAACTGTTGTAAGTTTGAATGACGATGTCAGAAATGATAAAAATGAATTACAAAAAATAATTTTGTGTGATGTTCCAACAGCTATTTATCCAAATCTAGAAAAAGCTTTTTTAAATTTAATGCATGACTCGGGTCATCCTAATTTAAAATTAGACAAGAAAATTGATTTTAATAAATTGTACAACGATAGGTTTAATTAAAATAATTTTTTTTTAGGCTTTTCTTAAGATATTCTTTATGTTTTTCAATCTCACTGCTTGTTGGGATGATAACTTCTTTATTATAGGATAATATATCATTTTTGGGGTCATCTATTTTTTGATCTTGATCTAAAAAGTTCAACATTGGTTCTTTTTGGTCTATCAAATTTATATAAACCTTAAAGAGAAGATCACAGTCTATAAGTGCTGTGTGCTTAGTTCTTTTAGAATTGTCTATTCTATACCTTTTACAAAGAGCATCCAAGCTAGCTGTTGAACCTGGATATTTATTTCTTGCTAGAAGTAAGGTATCGACAATCTGATTATCAATCTTTCTTTTTCCTATCAGTGAAAGCTCATTATTTAAATGCCCAAGATCAAATTCAGCATTATGTATTATAAGTCTTTTATTATTAATAAATTCAATAAATTCTTCTTCTACATCAGCAAATTTTTTTTGTTTGGCTAGAAATTCATCTGAATAACCATGAACTGCAAAAGCTTTATCTGAAACTTTTCTTTCGGGGTTTAAATAACAGTGAAATTTATTTTCTGTAGGTATTAGATTTTCAAGTTCAATACATCCAATTTCAACTATCCTGTGTCCCTCAGAAATTGAAAATCCAGTAGTTTCGGTATCTAAAACTATTTCTTTCATAAAACTTTCTTTAAAATAATATTAACACTATTTATTGCTTTTTTTCTCTCAAAATAATTTTTTATCACAAAATGTGATTTTTTTTTCTTTTTTTGAGATGACCATTGAACTTCTCTAAATTTATCAATTAATCTTTTATTATAATTAACTCTTTTTAATAATCTTTTATTAATTTTTTTAGATGGAGATTGAATAAAAATAATAAGATCATTCTTCTTATTTAATTTATTTTCCAAAAACAATGGGATATCTAAAATTAAAAGCCTTTTGTTTTTATTCCTTTTAATAAAAATTTCCATTTGCTTTCTTACTAGAGGATGTATTATTTTTGTTATTTTTCTAAGATTAGTTTTATTTGCAAGTATACATTTTATTAATTCTTCTTTCTTTAATGGAAAAGATGAAAAGAAAGTTGGTAATTTTTTTTTTATTTTATGAAAGATTCTTTTATTTTTTTTGTAAATTTCAGCAACCACTGAGTCTGCATTAAAAACTGGATAACCAAATAATTTTGCAAAATAAGATTTTCCTGAACCAATATCGCCAACCAAGGCAATTCTAATCATTTTGTAAAACCCTTAAAGTTTCATCATTTATTTCAGGCATTATTTTATGCCAAAGTGTAAAAGCTTGATGTGCTTGATAAATAAACATCATTTTTCCATTTTCAGTCATATTACCAAGCATTTTACCTGTTTTTAAAAAATTAGTTTCTTCAGGATTATAAATTATATCGTAAAAAAACTTATTATTATTTTTTGAAAGGTCTATATTAATTTTATCATCTTTATGTAAGCCAACACTAGTTGCATTGATAATCATATCAAAATCAGTAACATTTCCCCAATTTATTATTACAATGTCCTTAAAAAGTTTTTTTAAGTTTTCTGCATTTTGTTTAGTTCTATTGCTTACAGTGATTAAGGATGCTCCCATTTTGTAAAGAGCATAAATTATTGATGGAACAACTCCCCCACTTCCAAGAATTAAAATTTTTTTGTTCTGTACATTATAGTTTATTTTTTTTAAACTTAATTCAAACCCAGCAATATCTGTGTTGTGACCTATTACACTGTTGCCATTAAAATAAATAGTATTTACAGATTTAGTAATTTCTGCTTCTGGGCTCAATTGATCTAAATATGGAATCACAGTATTTTTGAAAGGTACTGTTACATTTATACCGTGAATAAGACCTTCTTTAATTTGTAAAATGATATTTTTTAGATCTTGTGTCTCAATAAGTTTTTTTTCATAGATAGCTTTAATATTGTTTTTTTTAAACCAATAATTATGCAACTTTGGCGAAAGAGAATGATTAATTGGATTTCCTATAACCAAATATTTTTTCATTTATGATTATTTAGATACTCTTTAATTTTATTTACAGGAAGACCCATTATTGTATTTTGGTCTCCCTCAATTTTTGAGAATAAATGCTTTCCTTCTCCTTCAATTTGATAAACATTATAAGAATACAATAGCTTATCGGGTATTTTAGATAAATATAATTTAAGTTCTTCATTTAACATTTTTTTCATAGTTAATTTTGCTTTATCGGTATAATTCCATATCATTGAACCATTACTAGAAATACACACAGAACTTATTAAAAAATGTGATTTACCATTTAGTTTCTCCAAGTTTTCTAGGGCTTGCTCCCTATTTTTGGGTTTTGATAACATTTCACCATTTATATCTATTACACTGTCCGCTCCTAAAACTAATTCTTTTGGGTTTTTCATGCTTATTTTATTTGCTTTTAACTCAGCTAAGTTTTTTGAAATATTTTCGGGCGTAGCTCCTTCTTTAAGCAAACTTTCTTTTACAATATCTTCATCAACATTTGAGGGTTCAACTTTATTGGGAATTTTGTTTTGATCTAAAATCTCTTTTCTAACATTGCTTTTTGATGCGAGTATGATTTTATTTAACATTTTCTTTATATATTTCGTGTATTTTTATTATTGATGCTGCTGTTTCTTCTACTGATTTCCTAGTCACGTCAATGGAGGGCCATCCATATTTTTTAAAAGTTTTTTTTGCATTTTGAATCTCTTTCTTGATATTGTCAAATTTAGTATAATTTTTATTCTGTGTTTCTTTTAAGGAATTCATTCTATTTTTTCTTAAATCTACTAATCTTTCGGCTTCAGTATTTAAACCTACAACACAGGTTATTTTTGGATCATCTTTCAATGTTTGTGGTAAAGAGCTTCCATTAACCAGTGGAATGTTTGATGTTTTGAAGCCTCTATTAGCAAGATAAATGGAGGTGGGTGTTTTACTGGTTCTGCTCACACCAATAAGAATAATATCAGAATCTTCAATATCGTTAATTGAATTACCGTCATCATGATTCATGGTAAATTGAATTGCTTCTATTCTTTCATAATATTCATCGTTTAAAACATGTTGTCCACTTGGCTCGTGAGATGCTTTTTGGTTAAGAATTTTAGAAAAATTTAAAATTAAATTCCCAAGGACACTAAAACAAGGGATTTTTTTTCTATCGCTTATATTTGTTAAAAATTTACCCAAATTTGTATCAACAATTGTATATAAGATAATTGAATTTTTATGATTTTTTGCGTCTTCTAAAATTTTTAATATCTGATTTTCTGTTCTAGTAAAAGAATATGAATGAATTTTATACTCAATATTACTAAATTGAGCCTTTAATGCTAAAAAAATTCTATCTAGGGTTTCGCCTGTTGAATCTGAAATTAAATAAATTTGATATGTATTAGTCATGAAAAAATACTTAATAAATTTGTATTATTTTCCTAAAATTACTCAAATTAAATATTGTCTAAAAATAATTGTAAATTAAGGTTTTTGTTAACATTTATAAACAAATTATTAATTTAATACATATTATTTAATAAAATTAAGAAAAGCTTCATTTTAAACAATTTTAATCAAATAAAAATGTTAATAAAGTGTTATTAAAATGTTTATTAAAAGTAATTATCATTATTCACAATACATAATACTAATACAATAATTATATAATATTTTATATGACTCCTATCAATGAAGTAATTATTAAAAAAAAAACTAATATAAATCCAATATGGATAATGAGGCAAGCTGGTAGATATTTACCTGAATTTAGAGAAATTAGAAAAAAAAACCCAAATTTTATAAATTTGTGTTTAAATGAAAAATTATCATCTGAAATCACTCTCCAACCTTTGAAAAGATTTGAATTAGATGCAGCTATAATATTTTCTGATATACTTATGTTGCCTTACGGTTTGGGACAAGAGGTTGAATTTAAAAAAAACTTTGGACCTATACTTGGAGATCTTAATTTAGAGAAAATAGCCAAAGTTGATGAAATTGATTTTATTAACAAGATACACCGTGTTTATAAAGCAATTAAAATAGTTAATAATAGTAAAATATTAAATAATAAAAATACTATAGGGTTTGTTGGTGCACCATGGACTTTGTTGGTCTATATGATTAATCAAAAATCACCAAAAAAAAAATTAAAAACAGATTTTTTTAAAGATAAATTTTTAATAAATAGAATTTTGTTAATATTGGAAAAATTTTTAAAAATACATATAAAAAATCAAATTGATAGTGGTGCAAATTTAATTCAAATTTTTGATAGCTGGGCCGGCCTGTTAGAAGAAAAGGATTTACCAAATTTTATATATTCCCCAACCTTAAATTTAGTCAATTATGTTAAATCATTAAATATTCCTGTAATCTGTTTTCCAAGAGAAGTCAAAAATCTAAAAGAATTTTGCGATGTAGTGAATCCTGATGTCGTAAATATTGACTACAATGTAAGTCCTAAAAAGATTATTGATAAAATAAGCATACCAATTCAAGGAGGTTTAGATCCAAAAATTTTGTTGACCGACAAAGAAAATTTAAAAAAGGAAACTTATAAATATCTAGATGTATTTAGGGATTATCCCTATATCTTTAATTTAGGACATGGTGTGTTACCAGAAACGGATCCAAATATGATGGATTATTTAGTTAAAATGGTAAAAGATTATTAAATGGAATATAAAAATCATCCGCCAATAAAATTTGGTAAAACTGGAGTGTTAATTATTAATTTAGGCACACCAGACTCAACAGATTGGCTAGATATTAGAAAATATTTGAAAGAGTTTTTATCAGACAGACGTGTTATTGAAGTAAATCCTCTAATATGGCAAGTTATTTTAAATTTATTCATTTTAAATTTTAGGCCATCGAAAACCGCAAAAGCATATAAAGAAATATGGATGAAAGAAGAAAACATGTCTCCATTATTATATTATACTCAAAAACAAGCGGAAAAAATTTCTACCAACATAAGCACAGAAAATTTAATTGTAGACTTCGCTATGAGATATGGAAATCCTAGTATTAAGAGTAAAATTTTTAAACTACATGAACAGGGTTGTGAAAATTTAATTATTTTACCACTGTACCCCCAATATGCTGCCGCCACTACAGCTACAGTTTGTGATGAGGTATATAGAATTTTAATGAAGATGAGATGGCAACCTTCACTTAAGATAATACCACATTACGAGTCCGACTCTTTGTATATTGATGCATTGGTAAATTCTATAAATAAAAAAGTTAATGAAATTAAATGGAAACCAGATTTAATAATCGCATCATATCATGGTATACCTAAAAAATATTTCGATAAAGGTGATCCATACCATTGTTATTGTCATAAAACCACTAGACTTATATCAGAAAAATTAAACTCATTTAAAATTAAAACAACATTTCAATCTAGGTTTGGCCCTCAAGAATGGCTAACACCCTACACTGATAAAACTTTAGAAAATCTCCCTAAAGAAGGAAAAAAAAATATTCTTACAATATGCCCTGGCTTTGCTTCAGATTGCGTAGAGACCTTAGAGGAAATATTGATTCAGGGAAAAGAGATATTTATTAATTCTGGAGGTGAAAATTTTGACATGATTCCATGTTTGAATGACAATGACGATCATATCATTTTACTAAAATCTTTAATTCAAAAAAATATTAATTAATGAACACTTATTTACTTTTTAAATCTTTACATTTAATTTCTGTTATTTCATGGATGGCTGGTTTGCTTTATCTTCCAAGAATTTTTGTTTATCATTCTGAAAATGAGTCAGAAGTAAATACATCTAAGACATTCAAGATAATGGAAAAAAAGTTGTATTATTATATTATGATGCCTGCCATGGTATTGTCGTGGTTGTTTGGTTTATTGTTAATTCATAGCATTGGTTTTCAACAATTGGGTCAAACTTGGATGCTTTTGAAGATTCTTTTTGTAACTATATTAACAATTTATCATTTTTATTTAGGTAGAACAGTTAACCAATTTAAATTAGACCTGAATAAACATACTCATAAATTTTATAGATTAATTAATGAAATACCTACAATTTTGTTAATTTTGATCATATTTGTTGTTATTTTTAAGCCTATCTAGGGTTGAATAATATTTAATAGTATATATATTATTATCACTTATTAAGTCCTTAATAATTTAACTCATGAACATTCAAGAACTAAAACTAAAATCATCAGAACAGCTGATCACTCAAGCAGAAGAATTGGGCATTGAAAATGCTAGTACTTTGAGGAAGCAAGAAATTCTTTTTGCTATATTAAAAAAAGTTGCAGAAAAAGAGGAAATCACTGGAGCTGGAGTATTGCAATTATTACAAGATGGTTTTGGATTTCTTAGGGCAATGGAGTCAAATTATTTACCTGGACCAGATGATATTTATGTAAGTCCCAGCCAAATTAGAAAATTTGGATTAAGAACTGGAGATACTGTAGAGGGTCCAGTTAGGGCCCCGAAAGAAGGAGAAAGATATTTTGCTCTACTTCAAGTAAGCAAAATCAATTTTGAGGAACCTGAAAAAGCCAGACATAAAATAGCATTTGATAATCTCACACCTCTTTATCCTGACAAACAGTTGGTGATGGAAGTTGAAATTTCAAAAGTAGTCAAAAAACCCGATCTAACTCCAAGATTGATCGATTTAGTAAGTCCTATAGGTAAAGGTCAGAGATCAATTATTATTTCTCCACCAAAAGCTGGAAAAACTATGATTTTACAAAGCATAGCTAATTCAATAGCAAAAAATTATCCTGAATGTTATTTAATAGTCTTGCTCATTGACGAAAGACCGGAAGAAGTAACAGATATGCAGAGAACTGTTAAAGGAGAAGTCATAAGTTCAACTTTTGATGAACCAGCTCAAAGGCACGTTGCAGTCGCAGAAATGGTAATTGAGAAAGCAAAAAGACTGACCGAGCATAAAAAGGATGTTGTAATACTATTAGACTCAATCACTCGATTGGGAAGAGCGTATAACGCAGTTATTCCAAGCTCTGGTAAAGTCTTGACAGGAGGTGTAGACGCAAACGCACTTCAAAGACCAAAAAGATTTTTTGGCGCAGCAAGAAACATTGAAGAAGGTGGATCATTAACAATTATATCAACTGCATTAATTGATACTGGTAGTAGGATGGATGAAGTAATTTTTGAAGAATTCAAGGGAACAGGAAATAGTGAAACAGTTCTCGATCGTAAAATTGCAGATAAAAGAATTTATCCTGCTATTGATATAACAAAATCAGGAACAAGAAGAGAAGAATTATTATTTGACAAAAATGATCTTCAGAAAATGAATGTTCTGAGAAGAATAATTGCTCCTATGGGAACAATGGATGCTATAGAGTTCATTAACTCAAAATTAAAAGATACTAAAAATAATGCTGAGTTCTTTAACTCAATGAATAAACCTGCCTAATAATTAAAATTTAATTAAAGTTTTACAGTGGCATAAATTTGAAGTTATAATCTTTAAATGACAATTTATGCTTTATCCAGCGGACCAGGAATTTCAGGTATTGCTGTTGTAAGAATTTCAGGTGAAGATACTTCCAAAGTCATACAGCTAATGACTGGTAAGAATGTTCCGAAGCCTAGAGTGGCAACTCTTAGAAAAATCAACAAAATCAACACTTCTGAGCTAATTGATGAGGGTATAATATTATGGTTTCCTGGCCCTGAGAGCTACACAGGTGAGGATATGGCTGAAATACAGGTGCATGGAAGTAAGGCTGTAGTTGATGTCATTCAATCGAACATTTCGAACATTGAAAATTGTAGATTAGCTGAGCCTGGAGAATTCACAAAGCTTGCTTTTCAAAATGGAAAAATAAATTTACTTAAAGCAGAAAGTATAGCTGATTTAATTTCATCTGAAACTGAAATTCAAAGACAACAAGCAATTAAAATTATGAATGGTCGATCAGCTGATCAATTTAATTTTTTAAGAGAAAAACTTTTAAAAATTTTATCTCATGTTGAAGCTAAAATAGATTTTCCTGATGAAGATTTACCAAAAAATATTTTAAATGAAATTAAAAAAAATTCAGATGATGTCTTAAGAAATATTGAAAAAATTTTGGACGATCAAAAAGTTGGAGAGAGAATTAGAGAAGGATTTAAAATTGCGATTCTTGGACCAACTAATGTGGGTAAGTCTAGCTTGCTAAATCATTTATCCAACAGAGATGTTGCAATTGTTTCTGAAATTGCGGGAACCACAAGAGATGTAATAGAAACCCATCTCAATATTGATGGTTATCCAGTTGTTGTTTCTGACACTGCTGGTATAAGAGAATCTAAAGACGAAATTGAAAAAAAAGGTATAAAATTAACCATTAATAGAGCAGAAGAAGCGGATCTTAAATTAGTGGTTGTAGATGCTAAAAACCTTTATTTTACTGATATTTTAAAGGGTTTGTTAAAAAAAAATGCGATCTTAGTTATAAATAAATCAGATCTTTTAAAAAAAAATATTGATTCAGAAATTAAAAAAATAGATCACGTTCTAATTTCTATAAAAGAAAATTTAAATATAGATGAATTAATTTTGAAAATAAAAAATAATTTAAAAAATAGATTTATAACAAGCGATGATATCCTAATTACTAGAGAGCGCCATAGACAACATCTTAAACAATGTTTAGAATATTTAAAAAACTTTAATCAAAAAAATGAGATTGAGGATTTTGATAAAGCAGCCGAGGACCTAAGATTAGCCACACGACATCTTGGCATGATAGTAGGAAAAGTGGATGTTGAGGAGATATTAGGCAGCATTTTCAACGATTTTTGCATAGGCAAATAATAACCAATTTATCTTGAATTTTAGACATTTTTGAACAGATATCATTGATGCTCAATATTCATTCATTAATAAAAATAGGTATCTTGTAAATAAATTAATCAGCTATAAATTTAACTTATGAAAAATGATTTATCATTTGGCGTTGTAGTAATTGGTGGTGGACATGCAGGATGTGAAGCCGCAACAGCGTCTGCACGTTTAGGAGTCAATACCGCTTTATTTACCCATAAGATTGAAACAATTGGTGAAATGTCGTGTAATCCAGCTGTTGGCGGATTAGGCAAAGGTCATTTAGTAAGAGAAATAGATGCTCTTGATGGCGTCATGGGAGAAATTGCCGATAAGTCAGGAATTCAATTTAGATTGTTAAATAGAAGTAGAGGTCCAGCAGTCCGTGGGCCCAGAACCCAATCCGACAGATCATTATACAAAAAATATATGCAAGAAAAACTGTTAAACTACTGTAATTTAACGATTTTTTCTGACCCAGTAATAAAGTTTATTTTTAGAAAAAATACCATAAGTGGTTTTGAAACTAAACAAGGTAAAAAAGTTTCATGTAGTAAGTTAATACTAACAACTGGCACTTTTTTAAATGGTTTGATACATATAGGTAATGAAAGAACACCAGCAGGAAGATATGACGAGAAACCTTCTACAGGTTTAAGTGAACAATTACAAAAATATAAATTTAAAATTGGAAGATTAAAAACAGGAACCCCTCCCCGATTAGATTCAAGAACAATAAATTTTGAAAGTTTAGAAGAACAGTTTGCAGATGATGATCCATATTTTTTTTCTTTTCTAACTAAAAAAAATATAAACAAACAAGTTTCATGTCGGATGACACATACAAATTATAAGGTTCATAAAATTATAGAAAAGAATTTGTCTAGAAGTGCAATGTACTCTGGAAGCATCAAAGGTGTTGGTCCAAGATATTGTCCATCTATAGAGGATAAAATAGTAAAATTCTCAGATAAAGAACGACATCAGATATATTTAGAGCCTGAAGGGCTAAATGACAATACAATTTATCCAAATGGTATCTCAACATCCCTTCCAGGTGAGATTCAACAAGAAATATGTAATAATATCAATGGTTTAGAAAATGTTAAAATTATTAGACCAGGATATGCTATAGAATATGACTATATAGATCCAAGAGAACTATTTTTGACACTTGAAACAAAAAAAATTAACAATCTTTATCTGGCTGGCCAAATAAATGGAACCACTGGATATGAGGAGGCCGCAGCTCAAGGACTTATTGCTGGAATAAATGCTGCATTATCTATCAAGGGACAGGAACCATTTATATTGGATAGATCTGATGCTTATATTGGAGTTATGATAGATGATTTAGTAACTAAAGGAGTTGCGGAACCTTATAGAATGTTTACTTCTCGAGCTGAATACAGACTTAGTTTAAGAGCAGATAACGCAGATCAAAGATTAACACATAAGGGTAATGAAATAGGATTAATTGGAGATCAAAGAAAGCAGATGTTTTTAGATAAATCTCAAAAATTAGATAATATTGTTAATAAAATGCTTATATCTCATATTTCTCCAAATAAAGCTGAAATGTATGGAATAAAGATAGCAAAAGATGGGATACTTAGGTCTTCACATGAAATTTTAACTCAAAAAGGCGTTGATATGCCTAAAATAAGGGAAATATGGAGTGAAATACCTTTTTATGATAAAGAAATTGATGAACAAGTGGAAATCAATGCTCATTACAGAGGGTATTTAAAGAAGCAAAAAGCAGACATTCTTGCATTTAAAAGAGATGAAAACCTTATAATACCTGAAAAAATTGATTATGATAAGCTTTCAGGTCTGTCAAATGAGGTAAAGTCAAAGTTTAAGGAAATCAAGCCAAAAACAATGGGGCAGGCTTTAAGAATTGATGGAATAACTCCTGCAGCTGTATATATTTTGTTGTCACATGTTAAAAGAAAGTCTATTAAGCATATAGCTTAATGGAACAAGAAATTATAAAATCTTATTCAAAACTTTCAGAGCTAAATGTTTCACGTGAAACATTTTCGGACTTTGAAAACTATATATCAATGATCATGGAAAAAAATGAGAAAATTAATTTAATTAGTAATAAATACAGTAAAAAAAATGACATAATTCAGCGTCATATATTAGATTCAGCTCAAATTATTGATATTGTTGATTTTAACAGTAATACAACCACAGATATAGGCTCAGGTAGTGGAATGCCAGGCATAATCATAGCAATTTTATTAAAAAACCTAAAAAAAGATATTAAGGTTAAGCTATATGAAAAAAGTTACCACAAAAGTCATTTTCTCAAGCAAGTTTCTAAAAAATTAAATTTAAAAACAGAAGTAATTCAAAAAAATATTTTTGAAGAAAAAAAAATAGAAACAGGAACAATAATGTCAAGAGCATTTAAACCAATGCCGATAGTTTTAGATTTAGTAAATGAAAATTTTTATAATTTTTCAAATATAATTTTTTTTATGGGTAAAAGTGGAAAAGAAATTTTTAAAAATACTTTGAGAGATTGGGATTTAGAGTATTCAGAAAAAAAAAGTTTAACTAATAACGAGTCTTTTTTAATCAATGTTAAAAAAATTAAAAAAAAAATTAAAAATAATTAGATGCAAATTATTTCGGTGATAAATCAAAAGGGTGGGGTTGGAAAAACAACTTCTGCAATAAACCTAGCGGCAGGATTATCTCAACAGAACAAAAAAGTTTTAGTAATAGACTTAGACCCGCAAGGAAATGCAACTACCGGTCTTGGATTATCCAATATGAATAACTCATCAGAGACAATTTATGGAGTTCTTAATGGAACGAAAGAAATAATTGAAGTAATAAAAAAAACACAGTTTGAAAATCTTGATATAATAACTTCTAATGTAGACTTATCAGGTCTAGAGGTTGAGACGGCAGATGACAGCAATAGAGCTTTCTTATTGAATGTAAAATTATCCCCATATTTAAACAATTCTGGAGGTATATACGATTATATATTGATAGATTGTCCACCATCCTTAAGCTTACTGACCGTTATGGCATTGGTAAGTTCAAATTCACTTCTAGTCCCACTTCAAACAGAATTTTTTGCTTTAGAGGGCTTAACTCAGCTAATAAAGACAATTGAAAGAATAAAAGTCAGTCTTAACCCCGAGTTGAGCATTAGAGGAATACTGTTAACGATGTATGATAAAAGAAATAAGCTGTCTTCTCAAGTTGAGAAAGAAGCTAGAGATTATTTTAAAGAAAAAGTTTATTCCACAGTAATCCCCAGGAACGTTAGATTATCAGAAGCTCCTTCTCATGGAATGCCTGTCTTGATCTATGACAAAACCTGTCCTGGTAGCAAGGCATATTTGAGTTTTACGGATGAATTTTTAAACCAAGAGACAACAATGGGGAGTGCTGCTTAATGGATTCTAATAAAATAAAAAAAGGACTTGGAAGAGGCCTATCGTCCTTGATAGGAGAAACTAAAATTGAAAGTAAAAAAAATAAACTATCAGTTAGTGACCTTATACCGAACAAATTTCAGCCCAGAAAAATATTTGATGAAGAAAATTTAAAAGAACTTTCAAATTCAATTAAAGAAAGAGGAATTTTACAACCTATTATTGTTCGAAAATCTAATGATGATCAGTCTAAGTATGAAATAATTGCAGGAGAGAGGAGGTGGCTCGCAGCCCAAAAAGTAGGGCTCCATGATGTACCGGTAGTTATAACTGAGGCGGATGATCTAAAATCATTAGAATTTGCAATTGTTGAAAATGTACAAAGATATGATTTAAATCCGTTAGAAGAAGCGCAAGGGTATAGAAAATTGATAGATGAATTTTCATATGATCAAGAAAAAGTTTCTAAATTTATCGGAAAAAGTAGGAGTTATATAACTAATTCTTTAAGATTACTCTCTTTACCCCCAGAGGTTATAAAGTTGATTGAAGCACAAAAGCTATCAGCTGGACATGCAAAAATTTTAGTAGGATTAGAAAATGCAAATTTTTTAGCTAATAAAATTATCGAAAAAAAACTGTCAGTTAGACAAACTGAAAGTTTAGTAAAAATATTTAAAAGTAAAAAGCATAAATTAAAAACAAAAAATACAAATATAAAAGATTTAGAAATATCAATATCAAACAAGATTGGATTAAATGTTAATATTCAAAATAATAAAAATAATAAAGGAAAAATTACATTTGAGTACAAAGAATTAGATCAACTAAATAGAATTATTGATATCTTAAAATCTAATTATTAATTTTGATTGAAGATTTATCTAATATAAAATCAATAATTGCATAAAGTGGATTAAATGAAATACTTTTTGTCTGTACTTCAAGATTATTCAAATTATATATTACTTCTCTAATATTTTCTGGACTCCAACTTTTAATTTGTAGTTTTATAATTTCTTTATCTTTCCAAAATATTGGAGGTTTTGCATTTGATATTGTTTTATTAAGATCATTATTCAATTTATAAGCATTGAGTAAATTAAGTAATCTTTTAGATTTTGTCAAAAAAGTACGGATTATTAAAATATTATCCTCAGGTCCAAAATTATTTTCATTTAAAATGTTAATAGTTTTTTTTTTATTTTTTGACAAGCACATATCAATAAGTTCATTAATACTATAATTTTCAGTTAGATTTGTTAATTTAATTAAATCATTGGTATCAATTTTTTTTTTATTTCTTATGAATAATTCAACTTTTTGTAATTCATTTTTTAGATATCCTCTGTCTCCATTACATCTATTCACAATAATATTAATATTTTCAAAAGATATTGGTATTTTGATTTTATAAAAAAAATCTTGAGTTAACTTTGCCAGTGTTTCATTTGTGTCCGGATAAAATGCAATGGATATTAAATTTTTATCTTTTTCGAAAAGTAAACGTAACTTTGATTTTTTATCTAAAATATGAGCGTTTATAATAATAATTGTATCATCAAATTTTTTGCTTATTAAATTTTCTAAAATTGAAATTAATTTGTCTGACGATCTGTTAATTATAACTAATTTACCATTATCAAATAAGGATCCATTGAGAATGCTGTCAAAAAAAACCTCCTCATTTTCTATGATCTCTTTTTCTTCATATCTTAAAACTTTACTTTTCTTACTTTTAAATGCTAATTCGTCTATTTTTTCATTTTTTAGGCCATCGTTTTGTCCGTGGATTAAAATAAATTTATTTTGCAATAAGTTTATTTTACCTATTTCATAGTGCTTAAAAATCATTTCATTTTTGTCAATTCTAAAACTAATCTATCTGAAAATACTATTCCAAAATTTCGTTTAATATCTTTCTCCAAAGTAGTTTGGTCTAGTTTATTTTCTAATTCATTTACGGTTATGCTTTCTGAATATTTGTATGTTTTTTCTATTTCATTATAGTAGATTAAAAATTCAACACTTGAAGAAACATTGTAACTTATAGTGTCCCCTGCTAAATTTTTCGTTTCTGGACTTTTTGAACTTTCAGATTTAATTACAATTGAAACTTTATTACCTTCTTTATTATTATATCTTTTAAAATAATATTTTATTGCATTATTAATATCTCTGTCACCATCAAGACTCAATAATTCTATATTCAATTTGTTACTTTTATTGTTTGGATAAATTGTGTTGTAGCCACAACCATTTAAAAAGAATACAGTAAAAATTATAATAATAAAATTTTTATACATTATCTTATATTATTATGTTTATAAGCTTATTGGGAACAAATATTTTCTTTTTTATTTTCTTATCTTTTATATATTTATCCAATTCTTTATTTTTTTTTAATTGAACTGATAGTTCATCTTCTGTGAGATTTTTTTCTCCCTGAATAACAGCTCTTTTTTTTCCATTAATTTGAATCACATAATTTGTACTTTTTTCAACTAGTATTTTTTCATTTACTATTGGCCAAGTTAAACTTTTATTATTACTAACTTGTTCAAAACACTCGTTAGCAAAATGGGGGATAATTGGCATTATTGCAATTAAAATTTTTTGATAGTTTTCAACCAATGTTTTACTTGTATATCTTTTGTCAACTTCCGAAAATAATTGATTATAAGTTTCATGTAAATTTGCTACAATCTTATTGTATGAAAAATTTATTAAATTATTTGAAACATTTTTCAAAAAAATATTAGTAAGTTTTTCAAAATTATTATCTATATCTTCTTTACAATTATTATTTATTTTTTCTAATATTTTTTGATGAAGATTCCAAAGTCTTTGAATAAATTTATATGATGCAGCAATACCATCATTTGACCACTGAACATCTTTTTCAGGTGGACTATCCGATAAAATAAACAAACGTACTGCATCAGCACCATAATTATGAATTATTTCTTCAGGATCAATCGTGTTTTTTTTTGATTTTGACATAGATTCAGAAGGTCCAGTAATTATCTTTTGTTTTCGATCATTTTTTAAAAATTTTTTACCATTTATTTCAACTAATTCATCAGGACTTACCCAATTATTATTTTGGTCTTTGTATGTTTCGTGGCAAACCATTCCTTGAGTGAATAATCCTTCGAATGGTTCCTTTAATTTAAAATTTTTGTTATTAAAAGACAGTGCGTTCATAAAAAATCTTGAGTATAACAAATGAAGTATTGCATGCTCTACACCCCCAATATATTGATCTACCGGCATCCAGTAATTAGTCTCTTCAGCATTAAAACCATATTCCTTATTACCTGCTGAACAAAATCTTAAAAAATACCAAGAAGAATCTACAAATGTATCTAAAGTATCTGTTTCCCTAGTATATTTTTTTCCATCAATTGTTACTTCCTTCCACTCTTTATCAGAGTCAAGAGGATTACCCGTAGTTTTAAATTTTTTTATTGGAGGAAGCTCTACAGGTAGAAATTGTTTTGGTATTTTTTTTGGCTGGTTGTTTTCATCGTAGACAATTGGAATAGGGCAGCCCCAATATCGTTGACGAGATACTCCCCAATCTTTTAATCTAAAATTGATCTTTTTTTTACCAAATTTATTTTTTTCTAAAAATTCTATTGCTTTTTCGATTGATTTTCCTGGAGCTTCCAGACCGTTCAAAAATGATGAATTGATCATATATCCTTTGTCAACATATGCAGTATCTTTGATTTTAAATGTCTCGTCATCTAGATTTGGAGAAACAACAGTATTTATCTTTAAATTATATTTCTTTGCAAAGTCTAAATCCCTTTGATCATGTGCCGGGCAACCAAATACAGCACCTAAACCATAGTCCATTAACACAAAGTTAGCGAAATAAATTGGTACTTTAATATTCTCATCAATTGGATTGATTGCTATTAAGTTAGTTTTAAAGCCTATTTTTTCAGCACTAGCAAGTGATTCTTCTGTTGTACCAGTTTTTGAGCATTCTTTTTTAAATTTTAAAAAATCTGGATGATTCTCATATAATTTAGCTATTGGATGGTCGACTGATAAAGCCAGGAAAGACATTCCAAATAAAGTATCTGGTCTAGTAGTATAACATTCAATTTCCTTAATTTTTTCTGATCCATCAATTTTAAATTTTATCTCACAACCAAAAGATTTTCCTATCCAGTTTTTTTGCATCACTTTGACTTTGTGTGGCCACTTAGTTAAACTATCTAAGTTATCTAAAAGCTCATTTGAAAATTTTGTGATATTAAAAAACCATTGATTAAGTTTTTTTCTTTCAACAATTGCTCCTGATCTCCATCCCCTACCATCAATTACTTGCTCATTTGCTAAAACAGTTTCATCAATTGGATCCCAGTTTACATAATTTTCTTTTCTATAAACGAGACCCTTATCGTAAAGTTCTAAAAAAAATTCTTGTTGATGCTTATAATATAATGGAGAACATGTTGAAATTTCTCTATCCCAATCTATTGATAGTCCTAACTTTTTTAACTGAGTTTTCATTACAGAAATATTTTTTTCAGTCCATGTTTTTGGGTCAAGGTTGTTTTGCCTAGCAGCATTTTCTGCTGGCATACCAAAGGAATCCCAGCCCATTGGATGTAAAACATTAAATCCTTGAAGTTTTTTAAATCTAGCAAGAACATCACCTATAGTGTAATTTCTTACATGTCCCATATGAATTTTACCAGATGGATATGGGAACATTTCTAGACAGTAAAATTTTTTCTTATTTTTATCTATTATGGTTTTAAAAGACTTATTTTCTTCCCAAAATTTTTGCCATTTATCTTCAATAGATTTAAAATTATATCTCTCAATCATAAAAGTTTAAAATTTTATCTTTTTTTTTTAATTTTCACGTTTAAGGGGGTACTTATAGTTTGGATCTTTTACTAATTCATTTTCTTTCAATATTGCTGCTTCCTTCAAAATAGCTAACTTAATTTCTTGGCTTAATGTTGATTTAATTTTTGATATTTTACATACATTTAATTCATTGCAAGTTTTTTTGTGAATTAAAACATTTAGTCCATCAGCTCTAATTTCATTAGATAAAAATCTAACTGTAATTTTCAAATATTCATTATTATCGCTCTCATCAGCAAACCAATCTGTTATAATTATACCTCCTGAGTAATCTACGTTACTAAAAGGGGTAAAATCTAACAGGCTTATAGAAGCACGCCACATCTCATTAGATGATGCAAACTCAAAATTACCAGATCCCCCCTTACCTATATCTCCCAATCTGAAACTTTTACCCTCAGCAATATTTTTTGCAGCCCTATCATCTACATTTACAGGAACTTCTCTTAAGTCTGTTTTTCTATATAATCCACAGCTTACAATAAAAAAAATCAACGATAATAAGATTATATTTTTCATATATTTATTGAAAATTGTCATTAATAAGTAAAATTTAAGATTAATCTTAATTAACATACATAATAGTCGATATAAAAGGAATAATTGTGTTGCAAAAATACAACATTTAGGAAAAAAACGTATAATTTACATATAAAATTTACATTTAATTAATCATTATAAGTTAAATATGCATCATTATTAATATTAATAATAAATAATAACAAAAGGAATAATATGACAAACTTAAAAAAAGTAGGTCTAACTGCACTAGCGGGTTCACTAGTAGCTGTATCAGCGCAAGCTGGTTCGCTATCTGTAAGTGGTGGTGCGGAAATGTCTTACACAGCTATGGAAACTAACCAGACAGGTGCAAGTTCACAGCTAAACAACAATGGTAATAGATTTGGTATTGAAAGATTTATATCATTAAATGGTTCAGGTGAACTTGATAATGGTCACTCAGTTTCAATCTATCACGGTGGACCTTTTGGTGCATTCTCATCAAGTGCCCTAACTTACGATATGGGTGATATGGGATCATTAACATACTACAACTCAACAAATGATTTAGGTATTGGTAAAATCGATGACTTAATGCCTTCAGCTTATGAAGAGCCGTGGGATGGTATTGACTTTACATCAGGAACTTCTGGTTCAGGAGTATCAGGAAAAGTTGACGGTGGTCAAACTGGTTTCAACTATAGTGTTGGAGTAGGTATGGCTAATGTTCAAATCGGTTATTCTCCAAAAACTACTAATGACTTTAGAGGTGACGATGGACAGTTTACTGGTATTGCTGGTTCAGAAGCAAGTGCATCTGCAAACCCTTCATCTACATCAATAGCAATTACTGCTGATGTAGCGGATGGTTTAATGGTGTTCGGTGGTATTGGTAATAAAGGTAGAGATTCTGCAACTGAAGAGTTCGAAGATGATCATTCTACTTTCGGTCTGAAGTATACTATGGGTGGAATTACAGCTGGTTATCAATATTCAGAAATTGATGATGGTGCAGCTGGTTCAACTGCTGCTGACACAGAAACTGATGCATTTGGTTTAGCATTCGCAATCAATGAAAACTTAACAGTATCTTACGGTTATCAAGAAACTGAAGTTGGAACAGGTAACACTGACCAAGAGTTAGAAGGTATCGCAGTTGGTTACTCAATGGGTGGTATGTCTATCAAAGCTCAGAGAAACGAAGGTGAAGATGCTGTAGCAGCTGGTGCAGCCGCTATCGAAGTTGAAAGAACGGAAGTCCTAGTTGGCTTTGCATTCTAATTTAACTTTTTATACTTAATTATTAAGGCCCCTTTATTTATAAGGGGCCTTTTTTTTATAATTAATTTATTTTTAAGCTGATCTTTTAAAATTTTCAAAAGTTTCACTTTGTTGTGAAGCCCAGTTTTCTAATAAATTTATTCCAGATTTTGAGAGACTAAAATATTTAGATCTTTTATCTTTATCATTTAGTTTTTTTTCTAAAAAATTAATCTTAACACCATCTTTCAAGATATTTTGCACTGTCGACCTGCTTATTACTTTTGGAGAAATATTATAACAAATTTGTTCAAGAGTACTTTGCTTTTTATTTTGTGAAGCGATAAAAAAAATAATTATTGCATGTTGTTTAGTTCTAAATAAAAAACTTTTAAGTGGATCACTATCTTTATACGTTGCATTATGCAAATCAGCGTATAGTTTAAAAAAAGTTTTTTGCATATTTGTGATTTAATATTTAAGATTCATATAATTGATAATACTATTAATAAAAAAAAGTATTTTTAATATGACATATTAGATATGTGAGTATTTATTAAGTATTTATTATATTTAGATATGTGAGTATTTATTATATGTAAACTTGCTGTGATAAAATTATCACACTTAGATAATTATTTAATTATCTCTTATCACACGTAAATTTTACAATTAAAATTTATACTTTATTCCATCAATGATTGATGAGTTTTATCAATAAATATTTTATATAAATATAAGGGTAAATTTTAATATTAAATTTTGATCTTTTATAAAATTTAAAAAATTATAAGTCTTTCTTCGTTAACAGTTAACAATTAATAACGAAAGGAACAAAATGACAAACTTAAAAAAAGTAGGTCTAACTGCATTAGCAGGTTCACTAGTAGCTGTATCAGCATCTAATGCTGGAACATTTGCTGTGACTGGTGGTGCGGAATTATCTTACACAGGTATGGAAACTAACCAGACAGGTGCAAGTTCACAGCTAAACAACAATGGTAATAGATTTGGTATTGAAAGATTTATATCATTAAATGGTTCAGGTGAACTTGATAATGGTCATACTATGTCAGTTTTCCATGGTGGACCTCTTGGTGCATTCTCATCAAGTGCCCTAACTTACGATATGGGTGATATGGGATCATTAACATACAAAAACTCTACTCAAGATTTAGGTATCGGACTTATTGATGACTTAATGCCTTCAGCTTATGAAGAGCCAACGGATGGTATTGACTTTACATCAGGAACTTCTGGTTCAGGAGTATCAGGAAAAGTTGACGGTGGTCAAACTGGTTTTAACTACAGCAATAATTTTGGAATGGCTAGCGTTGACATCGGTTATTCTCCAAAAACTACTAATGACTTTAGAGGTGACGATGGACAGTTCTCTGGTATTGCTGGTTCAGAAGCAAGTGCATCTGCAAACCCTTCATCTACATCGATCGCTATCAAAGCTGATGTAGCGGATGGTTTAATGGTGTTCGGTGGTATTGGTAGAAAAGGTAGAGATTCTGCAACTGAAGAGTTCGAAGATGATCATTCAACTGTAGGATTAAAATATACTATGGGTGGAATTACTGCAGGTTATCAACATTCAGAAATTGATGATGGTGCAGCTGGTTCAACTGCTGCTGACACAGAAACAGATGCATTTGGTTTAGCATTCGCAATCAATGAAAACTTAACAGTATCTTACGGTTATCAAGAAACTGAAGTTGGAACAGGTAACACTGACCAAGAGTTAGAAGGTTTCGCAGTTGGTTACTCAATGGGTGGTATGTCTATCAAAGCTCAGAGAAACGAAGGTGAAGATGCTGTAGCAGTTGGTGCAGCCGCTATCGAAGTTGAAAGAACTGAAGTCCTAGTTGGCTTTGCATTCTAATTAAACTTTTTATACTTAATTATTAAGGCCCCTTTATTTATAAGGGGCCTTTTTTTTATTCTTATAATTTATTTAAGAATTTTAATTTGTCTTTATAAAATTCACTTAAGTTTACGGAACTTTTATATATTGGTTGTCTTGCTTGTGAGAGACTTATAGTCTTAATACCACTCGTATTTTTAGTATAATCTAAACATTTTTCATCCCAGTCTAAATTACAAAAATTTATTAATTTTTTTGTTTCTTTTGCTTGGTTACTTACTAGTTCTTCATACTTGCAATCATATATATAATTTGGAATTTTAGAGTGCCAAAATTTTATGAAATTTTCATATATATTAATAAATTCTACTAATTCCTCTTGATCGTAGCTCCAAGGCATATTGATATCTTCAAATACATTTTTGTATATTGAAAGAGCTGTATCTTTTAAATTTCTTTTAGAATGAATAATTTTTGCGTTTGGAAATAATAATTTGATAAACCCTATCCACTGAAAATTTAATGGTGCTTTATCTAAAATTATTTGATTTTGATGATGAAGTTTGAATTTATTATATATTTTATCTGACATTTTTTTTCTTAGCTCTGCATCTTCTAAGAACTCATCTAACCAATCTTTTTTTAATACATTCTCAATAAAACTTGATCTCATTATTGGCAATTCTCCTGCACCAAAAACTTTTGTATGAGATGAGATTATTTGATGTAGCAAAGTTGTTCCCGATCTGGGCAAGCCTACTATAAAAATTAATTGCGGCTGATTAGAGTTTTGAATATTACTGAATTGGAAATTTTTAAATTTTTCAGAAATTATATTGTAAAGTTTATTTTCATAATCAGTACTATAATTTAAAAGTGTTTTTCGTTTTTCTTTATTCCCTTTAATAAAAAATTCACATGACTTTTCATGTTTTTTTTGATCTGAATATGATTTTGAAAGTGAAAAATAAAGATTTATCTTTTCATAATTTGGAATTTGAGGATCTAGAGATTTAGTGATCATTAATTTTTGGTGCTCATCATTTTCAGAATATTTATGAAAACTACTATATATTTTATCTTGAATTGTTTTTTTTGGACTTAATATCTCCATTTCTTCTAAAATTTTTTTACATTTATTGAAGTCTCCAATTGTCTGGTACGTTATGCTTAGATTAGCTAGTAAAGTTACATTTGTTTTGTCAATTTTATAAGCTTTTTCATATAACTTTGTTGCTTCATGATCTTTGTTTAAATCTCTCTTAAGATTAGCTAAATTACATAAAGCAGTGAAATGATTAGGGTTTTGTTCAAGAACTTTTTTTAAAGCTTTTTCTGCTCCATCAAAATCTTGGGTAACTCTAAGAACAGAACCTAGATTTACCAATAAACTCATATTATTTGGATGTACCTCCAAACCTTTTAACAAAAATTTTTCTGCAATGTCAGGTTTTCGTAAGTGGCTGTATGAAAGTCCTAAATAATTGTAAAAAGTTGCTTGAGATGGATCTTTTATTAAAAGGATTTTTGTTTTTTCTATGACTTTTTTAAATTGTCCAGCTGAAAATAAATTTCTAATTTTATCATATTCTTTTTTAATATATGCGATATCTGATTGACTAGTCATACCTCAATATAATAACTTTATTTAAGAAATAAAGATATAGATGCTGCGTTAGAAATATTCATTTTTTTTAATAAGTTAAGATTAGTGATTTTTATTCCACCTAAAGCAACAATTTTCTTATTAGTTAATTTACGCAAATTATTGAATCTATATATACCAAGGTTCCTTTTACTTTTACTACTATAAAAAATAGGTGATAGAAAAATATAATTTACGTTTTGCTTTTCTTTTATACGAATTTCTTTAAGAGAATGTGCTGAGCCTAAAATTTCGAAGTTTTTTTTAAGACTAAAATTATTAATACTAAAGTCTTTATTAAAAGATGGAATATATGCTCCATTTAAGTTTAATTTAATTGCTAATTTAATATTATTACTAAGATAGAATTTTAATCCTTTTTTTTCACAAGTTTGTTTTATTTTTTTTATTGTATTTAAATGGTTATTCGAAGAATAGTTTCTATATATAACGGAGACATTATTTGCTAAATTGTTTATAAAAACTTTGTCAAACTGATTTATAAAACAATAAAATTTTAAATTTAAAATATGCATGAAATAATTAATAATTTAATCGAAATAGAAAATCAGTTAAAACAGATAGATGGAAAAACATTTACTGATTCTACAAAAATTATTGCAGTAAGTAAAACATTTACAATTGATAAAATTTTTCCTCTAATCGAGTATGGACATATTCATTTTGGTGAAAATAAAGTTCAAGAGGCAATGGAAAAATGGACAGATATAAAAAAAAAAAATTTATCAATTAAACTTCACATGATTGGTAAACTACAAACCAACAAAGTTAAATTTGTTGTGCCTTTATTTGACTATATCCATTCTTTAGATAATTTAAAATTAGCAAAAAAAATATATGAAGAACAAAAAAAAAATAATAAATATTTAAAGATTTTTATACAAATCAATATTGGTAGTGAAGCTCAAAAAAGTGGAATTGATCCAGAAAACTTAGAAGAATTTTATAAATATTGCACTGTAGACCTTAATTTAAATATAGTAGGTATTATGTGCCTACCTCCAATAGAAAATAATGATGATTTTTATTTTTTAAAAATGAAAGAATTAATTAAAAAAATTTCTGTTGAGGAGTTGAGTATGGGAATGTCAAATGATTTTATACCTGCCTACAAGTCTGGAGCTACTTTTTTAAGAATAGGTTCAAAAATTTTTGGAAAAAGAAGTCAATAAATTTTAATTTTAGTTTTTGGATTTATTATTTTTAATAAAACTAAAAAATCTTTTTTTGAAATTGCAATACATCCTGCAGTTTTACTGTAACTTTTGGTCAGATGAATAAAAATTGCACTTCCCTTGTTCTTAACTGTTGGATTTGTATTATAGTTAATTGGGATGAACAAATCATATTTATAATCTTTTCGGTGTAATTTTTCATGTTTTATATTTTTATTAATTTTTACAAGTCTATTATATTTTTTGCTGTTAACATCATCACACCATCCCATGCTTTTTTTAATTGGAATTTTTTTAAGTTTTGTATCAAATCGATCTATCCGATCTTTTCTAAAGTAAAGATTTCCAATTGAAAAAATACCTTTTGGGGTTTTTTTGTCACCTTCTAGCTTATTTTTAGTAAATCCATTTTTTCCAACACAACACCTTAATTTAAAAAGATCAATTATAAGACTTTCTTTATTTTTTATATTTATTATCATAAGTTTAAGTAGTATGAAAAATCATCAATTAGTAATCTATGATTTTAAGATATTATTCCATATTTTAGATGAAATAAAAGAATATTTAAATTTTGAAATTATTAATCTTTCTAAGGTAAATTACGAAAATTTAATTAATGAATATCCAAACTCTATAATTATAAGCAAAAGAGAGATTAAAGATATTAAATCAGTTGTAGTTATCAAAGATTTTCCTTTGAAAATAAAAAAGATAATTGAAATTATAAATACTAATTTTTTAAAAAAACAATTTAGTTTACAATCTAATAAAACAATTGGCTTATATAGTCTTGACTTAAATTCAAAAAAAATCTCCAAAGATAATATTTTTCTAGAACTCACAGAAAAAGAAATAAAACTTATAGATTTTTTAAAATCTTCTAAACACCCTATTTCAATTAATGAATTACAAAAAAAAGTATGGGGATATGTTTCAAGCTTAGAAACTCATACTGTAGAAACTCACGTATATAGACTCAGAAAAAAATTTTCTAAAACTTTTAGTGACGCAGATTTTATAATTAGTAATAAAAAAGGTTACTACATTAAATAAAAATAAATCTACAGTCTGGCCCCAATTTGTTGAATAACTTTTGATGACATATCAGTTCCTTTATCTAAACATTCCTTAGATGATAAATTGTTAATAAATCCATGAAGAAACCCAGCTGCAAATAAATCTCCTGCACCAGTCAGATCTACAATTTTAAGATTTTCTTTAACTCCATTTTCAGTAATCTCATCACCATTAATAAAAACTGCTCCTTTCTCACCTCTCGTAATCACTAATAATTTGCCAAGTTGTTTCCCAAAATTAATTACATCGTCAAAATCTTTTGCACCAATTAAAGATATAATTTCTTGTTCATTTGCAAATGTAATATCTAGCTTATTTTTAACCAAATCTAAAAAATGCGGCTTATGTCTATCAACGCAAAATTGATCTGATAATGACATTGCTACCTTGTTTGCGTAATTAATTGCTTTATCAAAGGCTTTTTTAGGCTCACCTTCGTCCCAAAGATATCCTTCAAGAAAAATCATTTCACTTTTTTTTATAATTGTTTCATCAATATCATTTTCACTTATCTTTCCTGCAATTCCTAGGAAGGTACACATTGTTCTTTCAGAGTCTGGAGTGACTAATATTAAACAAGTTCCAGTAGGTATTTCTTCTTTTTTTTTCTCGTAAAAATATTCTACTTTTTCAGATTTTAAACCTTCTTCGTATTTAGAGCCAAGTTCGTCATCACTCACTTTACCTATAAAGCCTACTGCATTACCTAATTGGGACAAGCCAACTACTGAGTTAGCTACCGAACCCCCAGATATTGTTTTTTCAATTTTAAGATTAGACAACAATGATTTAAACTCCTTATCATCAAAAATTAATTTCATAGTTCCTTTGGTTAAATTATTTTCAGTGATGAAATTATCTTCAACTTTGCAAATAACATCTACAATTGCGTTTCCAATTCCTAAAATTTTCATATTAAGCTTTCTTTGTTTTTAAGGGTTTTTTTCTATTAGGATAACAAGTAGTACAGATTTTACAAGATAAACCATAACAATCTCTTGCTTTACAATATTCTCTTCCATAGTAAATTATTTGAAGATGTAACTTATTCCAATATTTTTTAGGAAAGAGTCTTTTAAGATCTTCTTCAGTTTGAACTACGTTCTTTCCATTGGACAATCCCCACCTTTGTGCCAGTCTATGTATATGCGTGTCTACTGGAAAAGCAGCATATCCAAAGCCTTGAGACATAACCACACTTGCTGTTTTATGTCCAACTCCTGGAAGTTCTTCTAATTCATCAAAAGTTTTTGGTACTTTTCCACCGTACTTTTCAATTAATGTTTTTGATAGATAATAAATACTTTTAGCTTTTATTCTAAAAATTCCAATTCTTTTAATTAATTTTTCAATTTTTTTTTGACCTAATTTCACAAAATGCTCTGGCTTATAATATTTTGGATATATATCTTTTGTTACATTATTAACATTAACGTCAGTGCATTGAGCAGATAAAAGTACTGATATTAACAATGTAAAAACATTCCTACTATTTAAAGGAACTTTAATATTAGGGTAAATTCTATTCAAAGTTTTAAAAGCAATTCTAGCTCTATCATTCTCATTCATTCTAGAGACTCCCAAGCTTATTTGAAATTAAGAAGATTTCTCATAGAGTAAAGTCCAGGTTTTTTTTTTATCAACCATTTGGCTGCTGTGATAGCTCCCTCTGAATATAAAGCTCTATCAAATGCTTCGTGGTTAAGTTTAATAATTTCTTTTCCACTTGAAAAAGTTACCTCGTGTTCACCTATAATTTCCCCTTTTCTAATTGAATTAAAATTGATTTTATTTCCATAAGGAAAGTTTTTTTTATTTAAATATTTTTTACCTATCATTTTATAAAAATCTTTATTTTTACCAACTGCAATTCCTTTTCCAAGCATTAGAGCTGTTCCTGATGGATAGTCTTTTTTATACTTATGGTGTACTTCAAAAATTTTACTGAGATAATTACTACCAAGAGATGCAGATGTAATTTCAGTAAGATACATCAATAGATTTATTCCCAAACTCATATTTCCAGCTTTTAAAATCGGAATTTTTTTGGAGAAGTTTTTAATTAAATCTTCCTCTTTTTTTGTAAAACCTGTTGTTCCTATGACTACCTTTTTCTTTAATTTTGTTGCTATTTTAAGTATCTCAAATGTGCATTTAGGTATGGTAAAATCAATTATTACATTTGCTCTATTAAATGCCTCTTCAGTATTATATTCTGGTTTTATTCCATTAACTTTTTTGTTAACGACTCTATTTTCAGTGAGTGTTACTAGTTTTATAGATTTATCTTTACTCGCAGATTTGATTAGTTGTTGACCCATTCTGCCCATACACCCTGAAATAGCTAGATTAATTTTTTTCATATTTCTTAATGATTTTGCTCCATATTACTTCATATAATACATAAATAAAGACACTTATAATCATTACTATAATACTAAATAAAACCGATTTACTCCAACTACCAAACCACAAATATGAAAATAGTGAAATCCAAACTAATCCAATAATTTGCCAAATGATAGCTTTGTAAAATAATATTTTTTTACTCATAATTCTCCTTAAAAGTTAATGTTAGTTTAATCTTTAAGAAAATTCTTTATGAGTCCTCACTAAACACAGTTTTGATAAATAAATTACAGTTCCAATTTTTCCAGAAATTAAAAATAGAAATTTTGATCATCAATTTTTCCAGAAACTTTTAGCTTTTTGAAAGAATTTTTTAATACTTGGATTAGATTTTTCATTTTCAATTTCTCTAAACTGCTCTAGCAATTCTTTTTGTTTTTTATTCAAATATATGGGCACTTCTGTTTTAACTTGTACATATAAATCCCCATAATCTCCTCTTCTCATGAAAGGCATACCTTTGCCCTTAAGTCTGAATTGTTTTCCATTTTGTGTTCCGTCTGGAATTTTTATTTTGGCCTTCCCACCATCAATTGTGGGTATTTCTACAGTTGTTCCCAGTGCTGCATCAGCTATTGAAAGAGGGAATTCAAAAAATAAGTTTTCATCAGATCTTTTGAAAAGCTCATGTGAATGAACATTGATAAATAAATATAAGTCACCTGTAGCCCCTCCTTTAGTACCCGCTTCTCCTTTTCCAGCTAGCCGTATTCTGGTTCCATCATCAACTCCTTGCGGAATAGTTACAGATATTTTCTTTGAAGTTTGTTTATTTCCTTGTCCACTACAATCATTACATGGATTAGTTATTTCCTCCCCACTGCCACTGCACTGAGGACATGTTTGTTGAACTGTAAAAAAACCTTGATTAGACCTTACTCTTCCATTTCCACCGCAATATGAGCATCTATCAGGAGAATAACCTGGCTTAGATCCGTTTCCTTTACAAGTATTACATTTTTCAGTTGTTGCAAATTTAATATCTTTTTTTTTACCTGTAAAAGCCTCTTCTAAAGATATCGATAAATCATATCTTAAATCTGAACCTCTATTGCTGGTTTTTCTAGCTCTTGATCTTCCACTACCTCCAAAATCACTAAAGAAGTCCTCAAAAATATCTGAAAAATCTGCACCAGAAAATCCTTCAAAACCTCCTCTTTGCCCACCACCACCATTCTCAAATGCAGCATGCCCAAAATTATCATAATTTTGTTTTTTTTCAGTATCTGAGAGTATACCATAAGCTTCACTAGCTTCTTTAAACTTATCTTCTGCAACTTTATCCCCTGGATTTTTATCAGGATGATATTTAACTGCTAGTTTTCTGTAAGCTGACTTTAGTTCGTCTGGAGATGCACTTTTACTAACACCTAAAACATCGTAAAAATCTCTTTTAGCCATAAGTTACTTTGAGATAATTGTTGTTGAAAGTTTTAAGCGCTTTTTTCTTTATCTTCTTCTTTATTATCTTCTTTTACTTCCTCAAAATCTGCATCAACTACATTATCGTCTTTTTTTCCTTCATCATTATTTTTACTATCGTCAGGTGAATCTGGTTTTTTCTTTTGAGATTTGTATATAGCTTCTCCTAATTTCATGGATGCTTGAACTAACGTTTCTGTTTTTTTCTTAATATCTTCATTATTAGTCCCTTTAAGAGCTTCTTTTAAACTGGATGATGCATCTTCGATTGCTTTCTTTTCAGCATCAGTAATTTTAGATCCATGCTCTTTAAGATTTTTTTCAGTTGAATGAATTAAGGTGTCAGCTTGGTTTCTTGTTTCCACAGACTCTCTTTTCTTTTTATCTTCATCTTTATTAGCTTCTGCATCTTTAACCATTTTTTCAATCTCTTCTTCACTTAATCCACCAGAAGCCTGGATTTGAATTTTTTGTTCTTTACCAGTTCCTTTATCTTTCGCCGAAACACTAACTATTCCATTAGCATCAATATCAAAAGTAACTTCAATCTGAGGAACCCCTCTTGGGGCTGGAGCAATACCAACTAACTCAAAATTTCCTAACATCTTGTTATCAGTTGCCATTTCTCTTTCACCCTGAAGCACTCTAATAGAAACTGCAGGCTGATTATCTTCTGCTGTAGAAAATACTTGGCTTTTTTTTGTTGGTATTGTTGTGTTTTTTTCAATTAACTTAGTTGATACACCGCCTAGAGTTTCAATACCTAGAGATAAAGGCGTAACATCTAAAAGAAGTACATCTTTAACATCACCCTGAAGTACACCGGCTTGAATAGCAGCACCCATAGCCACAACTTCATCTGGATTAACACTTTTATTTGGATCTTTACCAAAAAAGTTTTTAACTTCAGCTAAAACTTTAGGCATTCTAGTCATTCCACCCACCATTACAATTTCATCTATGTCACTAGCAGATATACCAGCATCAGTTAATGCTGTTTTACAAGGTGGCAATGTTTTAGCAATTAAATCTTCAACAAGAGCCTCAAGTTTTGCTCTAGTCATTTTTAAATTAATATGTTTTGGACCTGTTTTATCAGCTGTGATAAATGGCAAATTAATATCAGTCTGTTCTGCTGAAGATAGTTCGATTTTAGCTTTTTCTGCTGCCTCTTTTAATCTTTGAAGTGCAAGCTTGTCTGATGTCAGATCAATACCATTATCTTTTTTAAACTCTGCAATTAAATAATCAACGATTGTGTTATCAAAGTCTTCACCACCTAAAAAAGTATCTCCATTTGTAGATTTAACCTCAAATACACCATCGCCCAATTCAAGAATTGAAACATCAAAAGTTCCTCCACCCAAATCATATACAGCAATTTTCTTATTTTGTTTTTTATCTAAACCATATGCTAAAGACGCTGCAGTAGGCTCGTTAATGATTCTCAAAACTTCCAGGCCTGCAATTTTACCAGCATCTTTCGTTGCTTGTCTTTGTGCATCATTAAAGTATGCCGGAACTGTAATTACTGCTTTAGTTACTTCTTGACCCAAGTATTTTTCTGCAGTTTCTTTCATTTTTTGAAGAATAAAAGCAGATATTTGTGAGGGTGAATATTTTTCTCCTTTTGCTTCAATCCAAGCATCACCCTTTTCAGAGTTAACTATTTTAAAGGGAGCAGCATCAACATCTTTTTTTACAGTTGGGTCTTCGAAATTTCTTCCAATAAGTCTTTTAACAGCAAAAATAGTATTTTCAGGATTTGTTACTGCTTGTCTCTTTGCAGGTTGACCCACTAGTTTTTCACCATCATCAGTAAAAGCGACGACAGAAGGAGTTGTTCTTGCACCCTCAGCATTTTCCAATACTTTAGGCTGGCTTCCTTCCATTATCGATACACATGAATTTGTTGTACCAAGGTCTATTCCAATAATTTTGCTCATAATTTAAATACTCCTCCTCATATATGTGTTAATATTGATTCTACAAGTTCAACAAATGTAATTATTTGTCTAAATTCTCCTTATTTTGCTGACTTTTATAATCTTTTTTTTCAGTTTTTTTCGATACACCAACTAAAGATGGTCTGAGCAATCTGTCTTTTATCATAAAACCTTTTTGAATTTCTTGAACAATCGTTCCAGTTTCTTTTTGATCATCTTCTATTTCCATCATTGCTTGATGCAAATTTGGGTCCAATTTTTTATTAAGACAATCAATTGGTTTAATATTATTTTTAGAAAAAATTGAGATCAAATCTTTATTAATTATATCAAAATGTTCTATGGTTTTTTTTAATGCCTCAGTATTTTTTAGAGTCTCATCACTTTCTAAAATTAATTTTGATCTTGCTAGGTTATCAATTAAATTTAAAGCTTCTTTTGCAAAAGAAAAACCCCCATAGTCAAATGCGTCATCTTTTTCTTTTTCAAACCTTCTTCTTTGGTTTTCCATTTCAGCAAAAGTTCTTGCAAGCTTATCTTCTAATTCATTAATTTTTTCCTCGGGAGATAATTCTATTTTTTCTTCTACACTTTTATTTTCCTCTTGTTTATCGTCTGACTGTTTATCAGCCTCACTATTCTCATTAGAAATTTCAGCTTCACTATTCTCATTAGAAATTTCAGCTTCATTATTATTTTGGTTTAGGTTTTCTTCTTTTTCCATATCAGTTTATATGGTAAGAAATTCTAGAATTGCTAGGTACTAATGAAAAATATTTCAAAATTGCTAATAGGGACTAATAACAAGGGAAAATATAGAGAAATTAAAGATTTATTACCAAAACATATAAAGACACATTCAACATCTGAATTTAAACTTAAGAGTCCAAGAGAAGATGGGCTGACGTTTACAGAAAATTCAATCATAAAATCAAAACATTTTTCAAAAAAAACTAACTTGATATGTCTTTCTGATGACTCGGGTCTAGAAATAGATATTTTAAATAAATATCCTGGTATTTATTCAGCTAGATGGGCAGGTAAGGATGGAGATTTTATAAAAGCCATTAAAAAAGTTTATAAAGAATTAGATAAAAAAGATAACAACTGGAGAAAAAAAAAAATAAAAGCTAGATTTGTATGTGCATTATCTATTTGTAATTTAGATAAAAATATTACCTCAGTTGTTGGTAAAATTGAAGGCTATATTTCAAATGAACCCAAAGGTAAGAATGGTTTTGGATATGATCCAATATTTATTCCAAAAAATAAAAAAAAAACTTTTGGAGAAATGAAATCTTCACAAAAATATAAAATTGACCATCGTTCTCAAGCTTTTAAAAAGATTAAAAAATTTTTTTAATCTCTTTATTTTCAATTTTATAGAAATTTAATTTATGATTAATTTTATTATCCTTGATTTCAAAAATACCTATTTTTCCTTTAAAAGATGATTTTTTTTTAAAAATTCTGTTAACATCTGATAAATCATTTCTTAAAGATAAATAGTAAATTAGACCTAATAGATCATAACTTAATAAAGATAAGTGGGATGGATATTCATTGTACTCGTCAAAAAATTTATTTTCATAATTTTCAAAATTAAGTTTATTTATTGACGGATAGTATAAAGGCTGAATATCGGTCTCTTTGAGTAAACTTTTATCAAACCATTGATTTAGAGTAATAAAATATTTATTGTTCGGTAAAACGTCTGTGTACAATAAAGATGTACTTACGCTCCTTAGACTTTCATCAAAATCAGCAATTATTACGGCTTCAAAATTTAGCCCACCTAAAGTATATCTCTGTTCAAGTCTTTTTATTTTTTTTTCTTTATTTTGATCTGAAGATTTCTTTATTCTATTTATTTCATCTTCTAAATTTTGTTTCCTGATCTTATAGTTTGTAATATCCTCAATTTGATTAGTTAACTTGGTTGGATCAGCATTATATAAATACTGTTTAAACACATTAATTTTAGATTTTTTTACGCCTTCTTTAATTTCAAATTCAAAATCTTGCATTGGTATTAAAAATATAGTTTTTTTTATTCCTTTTAATTCAAAAAATTTTTTTATAGTTTTAAATTGTGATGTTGAATTAATTCCTGCCGAAATCACATTTGAGGGCAAATCTAGAGTTCTGTTAGTTAATGATAAAAAAGTTAACTCTTTAATTTCTCCTAAATTCGATAGGCTATTATAGAATACAGGTCCAATAACAATATTTACACCTTGCTCTTTTAATTCTAGTGCCGACTTAAGAGCTTTTTCAGGTTTTGATGCTGTATCTTTTGGAATAATTTCAATATAGTCATTGTTAATATCTTTAATTGCCAATCTAACAGCTTTTATAATTGATTGACCCAAATCTTTATTTGTACCCGATAATGGAACAAGCAAACCTATCTTCATTTTTTCTTGTTCTGCCATTGTGTAAGCGTTAAGTAGAAACAGATTTATTATTATATAAAAAATAATTTTGATAAATTTATTCATTTTGGTGATAATATAATATTTTTTAAACTTAATTATGATTATTAAATCACAATCTAAAACAAAAATTATTCAAAATAGTCTTTATTTAGTATCAACTCCTATTGGTAATTTAAGGGATATTACTTATAGAGCAATTGATATACTTAAAAAATCAGACTTCATTTTATGTGAGGATACCAGGGTGTCTCAAAATTTATTGAATAAATATGAAATAAAATCAAAATTAATCTCAAATCACAAGTTTAATGAAAAAAAAAATGTTAAAAAAATAATTGAATTATTAAAATCAAACAGAATTATTTCTTTGATCTCTGATGCTGGCACACCAAGTATTTCTGATCCAGGAAATATTTTAATTAATGAATGTATAAGAAATGATATTAATATTATACCAATCCCCGGTGCCTCAGCAGTGACCACAGCAGTTTCAATAAGTGGTTTTTCAGAAAAGTTCTTTTTTTATGGTTTTTTTCCAGAAAAAAAAAAAGATTTAATTAGTGATTTAAAAAGTATTTCAAATATTAATAGCTCAATAGTTTTTTTTATATCACCAAAAAAAATTAATAAAATAATCCCTGAAATTAAAAACTTTTTTAGTAATAGAAAAATAGTTTTTTGTAGAGAGATATCAAAATTTTATGAAGAATTTATAAGAATTAATGTTGACGATTTAAAACCTTTTCCTAAAGAACCCAAAGGTGAATTTACTGTCGTAATTTCTGAAATAAAAGATAAAAAAAAACACTCTAAAGAATTAAGTGAATCAGTTAAGAGTAATATACAAAAGATGATTAATAAATTAAGTTTAAAAGAAATTACAAATATTATTAATCAAAATGATAACATTTCAAAAAAAGAGATTTATAATTATTGTTTAAGATTAAAAAATGAAAATTAAATTTATATTCATAATTTTGATAGGAATTTTATTTTCAGGATGTATTGGTCTTTCATCAAAAGGAGTTTTTGGGACAGGTGTAAGCGTAGCATTTGATCCACGTTCTGTTGGTACACAAATTGATGACTCAATTATGCAAAAAAGTTTTTCTGCTAGGTTAATTTTGAAGAATAAAAACTATGTTTTATCTGTAAAAACTAAAGTAATTGATGGAAGAATTTTTATAACAGGTAAAGTAGATAATCCTGAAGAAAAATTACAAATAACAAAATTAGCATGGGAAACAGATGGTGTTAGGTCCGTAAGAAATGATATCAAGATTAAAGAGAAATTTAATTTTAAAAGATCAGCAAAAGATATTTTAATCACCTCACAACTTCGAACAGCTTTAATTTTGAACAAAAATATTAAGGCAACAAATTATCAAATAGATACTTATAAAAAAAAAATTTTTATTTACGGTATAGCAATGTCATCTGAGGAAAAAAATTTAGTTATTAGTGAAGCAGAGGAGATTATTGATGTAGAGAAAGTCATTGCAAGCATTATACTTGTAGAAGATTTAAGAATTCAAAAAGATTAATATTTTTAATAATCTATTACTTCAGCAGAATACGCAGCTATAGAAGCTAAATTAATTATTTCAGATGTTGAAGATCTTAGAGGAGCAATTTCTATCGGAAGACCTAGACCAATTAGTAGTGGTCCGATTACTTTCGTATCACCTAGAGTTTTCATCATCTTGTAAGAAATAGCTGCACTATGTTGCCCTGGCATAATTAATATATTTGCATTTCCAACAATTTTTGAAAACGGATATAGATCTTGATACTCTTTATTTAGCGCTACATCAGGTTGCATATCGCCATCAAATTCAAACTCAACATTTTTAATTTTCAAAATCTCAACAGCTTTTCTTATGTGTTTAGTTCTACTAGTGATTGGTTGACCAAATGTTGAATGAGATACAAAAGCTACTTTTGGATCAAAACCAAATAATCTTACAACTCTTGATGCTGAAATGGCTATTTCAGCCATTTGTTCTGAGGTTGGGTATTCATGAACACTAGTATCCGCAACAAATATAGTTTTTCCTTTATGGACAACCATATTTAAGCCAAACATAATTTCTCCATCTCTTTCGTTAACTACTTGTTTAATTTTTTCCAATGATGACCCAAATCTTCTAGTATTTCCAGTTACTGCTCCATCTGCATCCCCGCAAGCAACCATACTTGCTGCCCAAATTACACGATCATTTCTGATAAGTTTATCGAAATCTTTTTCAAGTAATCCTTGTTCTCCTTGAAGCTTTTGAAATAAGCTTCTTGCATATTTATTCCTTTTTTCTAAATTTGTAGAATTTATAATTTCAATATCAAAATTTGCATTATAACCAATTTTTTTTATTAGTTTTTTAATTTTTTCTTTTTTTCCAACTAATATTGGGACCCCTAATTTCGAATTTTTAAATGCAATTGCTGCCTTAAGAGTATTTTCATCTTCTCCGTCAGAAAATACAATCCTCTTTTGGTTTTTTTTAATAAAAGAATTAATTCCCTGCATGATAGTTACTGTAGGATCTAAACGTTGTTTAAGTTGATCTTTATAGATTTCAAAATTATCAATTTTTTTTCTAGCCACTCCACTTAAAATAGCTGCCTTAGCAACGGCCGAGGGTATTACACTTATTAATCTTGGATCAAATGTAGATGGTATGATGTACTCTTTTCCATAGTGAGGCCTCTCACCTCCCATGGCAGCCACAACCTCATCAGGAACGTCTTCTCTGGCTAGATTGGCTATAGCTTTGGCTGCAGCTACTTTCATATCTTCATTAATTGTTTTTGCTCTAACATCTAATGCTCCCCTGAAAATATATGGAAAACCTATTAAATTATTCACTTGATTTGGATAATCTGATCTACCAGTTGCTACGATTGCATCTTTTCTTACTTCACTTACTTCTTCAGGTGTTATTTCTGGATCAGGATTTGCACATGCAAAAATTATTGGTTTTTTTGCCATTAATTTTACATGTTCTTTCTTTAGTGCGCCTTTAGCAGATAATCCTAAAAAAACATCCGCACCTTTTATAGCCTCTTTAATAGATCGAAGTTTTGTATCAATAGCGAATCTTGATTTCCACTGATCAATTCCATCTTTCCTTCCTTTGTAAATTACTCCTTTTCTATCTATCATGATTATATTTTTAGGTGGTACACCTGATTTTTTGAAAAGTTCAGCACATGCTTGAGCTGAAGCACCAGCACCATTGACAACTATTTTAATTTTTTTAATTGATTTACCACTGACATCTAATGCATTAATAAGTGCGGCCGTCGTTATGATAGCCGTACCATGTTGATCATCATGAAAAACTGGAATATCTAAAATTTTTTTTAATTTTTGTTCTATTATAAAGCAATCTGGAGCTGCAATATCCTCTAAATTAATACCACCAAAGCTTGGAGAAAAATTTTTAATTGAATTAATTATTTCTTCTGCATCATTACAGTCAATTTCAAGATCGATGGAGTCAATATCTGCAAATCTTTTAAATAAAACTGCTTTCCCTTCCATCACAGGTTTCGAGGCAAGAGCACCTAAATTACCCATTCCTAAAATTGCTGAACCGTTACTAATAACAGCAACTAAATTTCCTTTACTTGTAAAGTCATATGCTGCATCTGGGTTTTCACTAATTTTTTTTACTGGTGCAGCAACCCCAGGGGAGTAAGCAAGAGCAAGATCTCTTTTGGTAGTCATATTTTTTGAAGATATGATCTCAATCTTGCCAGGTTTTGTATGTTTATGAAAATCCAGAGCTTCTTTATCTGTGTAATGATCAATCTTTGTTTTTTTCATTTTTGATAATAAGTGTACAATAGGGTAAATTTAACACTAATATGATTTATGAACTTAATTAAGTCAACAGGCACATTTGGGTTTTATACCATCATTAGTAGATTACTTGGTTATTTAAGGGACATTCTTATTGCTGTTTTCCTAGGAACTGGATTGTTAGCTGATGTTTTTTTCGTAGCATTTAGAATTCCAAATACTTTTAGAAGACTATTTTCTGAAGGTACTTTTAATGCAGCGTTTGTTCCAAGCTATTCATCAGAAATACCAAAAGGAAGAGTAAAATCAGATAAATTTGCTAACAGTATTTTTAATCTTTTATTTTTATCTTTGTTATTTTTAACAATTATTGTCCAAATTTTTATGCCTGCCTTTGTTTCAATTATTGCACCAGGGTTTGTAAATGATATTGAAAAAATAGAAGCAGCAATTAGTTTATGCAGAATAACTTTTCCATTTTTATTTTTTATTTGTTTGGCATCCTTTTTTTCAGCGATCTTAAACTCACATAACAAATTTGCTGCTGCATCAGCCGCTCCCATCATATTAAATATTATTTTAATCTTAATATTATTATTTGCTAGTTCATTAGGAGATAAACTAGTTTATTACTTATCTTATGGAGTTTCATTCGCTGGAATTTGTCAATTATTATTTTTACATAAATTTGTAAAAAATTTTTATTCTTTAAAATTTGATTTTAAAATTAAGTTTAGTAATAAAGTCAAATTTTTTTTTAAAAAACTTTTACCAAGTATTTTTTCTTCAGGAGTTACGCAAATAAATATTTTGATAGGAACTATAATTGCTTCCTTTCAAGCAAGTGCTGTCTCTTATCTTTATTATGCAGATAGAATATACCAAATAAATTTAGCTATAGCTGGTATAGCTATTGGAGTCGTTATTCTCCCTCAATTATCAAAACATATTGAACTTAAAAAAAAAAAGAAAATTCTACTAATTCAAAATAAAGCCCTTGAGTTAAGTTTTTTTTTAAGTCTTCCGGCAACTATTGCATTAGCAATTGGGTCTGAACAAATAATATCTGCATTATTTGGTTATGGATCTTTTGACAAAATATCAGTTAAAAATTCAAGTTTAGCATTGTATTATTTTGCTTTAGGACTACCCGCCTTTGCTTTAATCAAAGTTTTTTCAAGTTTTTTCTTTGCGAATCATGATACCAAAACACCATTTTATATTTCATTAATTTCAGTAATGCTAAATATTTTAATTAGTGTTTACTATTTTAATCAAATTGGTTTCATTATAATTCCAATTGCAACATCTATTTCTTCTTGGTTTAATTCTATAATATTATTTATATTTTTAAAGAATAGAGAATTATTCAACTTTAATGAAATATTTTTTGTTAAATTTATTAAGATATTATTCGCATCTATTTTTATGGGGATATTTTTTAATTTTTTATTAAATTATTTTGAAAATCAATTATCTTTTGATGTAGGTATTAAATCCATGTATTTAGTTTTAATTGTTATGTTGGGTTTATTGTTTTATTTGATTATTTGTTACGTGATCAAAGCTTTTAAAATAAGTGATATTAAATTAAAGTATTAATTTTATGAGTAAAAAAATATTTTCAGGAGTTCAGCCTACTGGCAATCTTCATCTAGGAAATTACTTGGGAGCAATTAAAAATTTTGTAGAACTTAGTAAAGAGATTGATACTAATTGTATTTTTTGCGTTGTTGATTTACATGCTATTACAATTAAACAAGATCCTAAGGAATTAAAAAATAATATTAGGGAGACGGCAGCAACTTTTGTTGCTAGTGGAATAGATCCTAAAAAAAATATAATTTTTAACCAATCTGGTGTTCCTGCTCATGCAGAAGGAGCTTGGATATTAAGTTGTATCGCTCGGATGGGTTGGTTAAATAGGATGACGCAATTTAAAGAAAAAGCTGGAAACGACAAGGAAAAAGCTAGTATAGGTTTATATTCATATCCTGTTTTAATGGCAGCTGATATTTTATTATATGACGCTACCCACGTTCCAGTAGGTGATGACCAAAGACAACATCTAGAATTGTGCAGAGACATTGCTCAAAAGTTCAACAATGATTTTAATGTTAAAAATTTTTTACGAGCTCCGGAGCCTTTAATTCAAAAAGAATTTTCTAGGATAATGAGTTTAAAAGATGGTTCAAAAAAAATGAGCAAATCAGAAATATCAGATTTAAGTAGAATAAATTTAACTGATGACAAAGATCAAATTATTAATAAAATTAAAAAAGCAAAAACAGACACAATGCCCATGCCAAGCGATGCAAATGAGCTTAAAAAAAGACTAGAAGCAAAAAATCTTTTAGGAATCTACTCAAGCTTAACTAATTCCTCATTACAAAATTCTATAGAGGTTTTTGCAGGAAAAAACTTTTCTGAATTTAAAGAAAAATTAGTAGAACTGCTATTGTCTGAAATAGATCCTATATCAAAAGAAATAAAAAAGCTTTTACAAGACAAATCGTATTTAGATAAAATTCTTCTAGATGGGGTTGAAAAAGCCGATTTGATTGCGTCAAAAAAGATAGAAAGTATAAAAAAAATACTTGGTTTCTAAAATAATCTATTATCGAGTTTTAATTTTTAAAATAATAACTATATTTATAGTATGTTTGTACAGACTGAAATAACTCCAAATCCAAATTCATTGAAGTTTCTTCCAGGAAGAAAGGTCTCCAATATCGGATCTTATGAGGTGACAGTAAAGGACAATGTTCAAAACGAATTAGTTAGAAACATACTGTCAGTAAATGGAGTAGAGGGAATTTTTTTAGGAGAAGATTTTATCTCAGTAAATAAAATTGATAAAATAAAATGGGAAGAAATCAAACACATAGTAATTTCACTAATTAACGACTTTTATGCTAATGGTAATGAGTATGTGATTGATCATAAGCAAACTGAGGATAATAAAAGTTTAAATGAAATAGAAGAGAAGATAGTTAAAATTTTAGATCAAAAGATAAGACCAGCAGTTGCAAAGGATGGTGGAGATATAAAATTTATAGAGTTTAAAGATGGAGTTGTTAAAGTACAGCTACAAGGTAGCTGCTCAGGCTGTCCGAGTTCTACTATGACTTTAAAACAAGGTGTTCAAAACCTTTTGTGCCATTATTTACCAGAGGTAAAGAACGTTGAGGCAATTTAAAAATGAAAATAAAATCTAATAAAAAGAATAGTAAAAAAAAAATTAGGGTTAATAAAAAGATTAATTTTCAAAATAAAATTAATTCTTTATCAAGAATTTTTTTGAGTAGTTTTATAATTGTTGGTTTTTTTTATATTGTGCCAATAGTTAGTGAATATGTAGAAAAAAACATTTTAACTAGTAAAGAATTTACCAATAATTCAAAAAAAGTTTTAGCTTATACTCTTAATAAAAAAGATAATAAAAATATTGAAAATAATATCATAGATGAAAAGGATTTGTTATTAGACATTTTTAGTTTGAATGATCTAGAAACGGATACTGTTAGATTAAGTGCATCAACTATAAATCAATTATTTCAAGATACAGGATATAATTTAAAAGATGTAAGAGAAAAAAAATTAGTCAAGCCAGTCGCTTTAACCCTACTTCCAGAAGAAATTAAAATGATTGAAGACACAATCAAAAGAAAAGAATTATTTATCCAAATTGTATTACCTTTAATATTAAAAGAAAACAACAATATAAGAATTGATAGAAAAACACTTTTTAGCATCATAAATAAAAGTAATAATTCGGATTTAGAAAAAAAATGGCTTGAAAAAAAATATAAGCAATATGGAATTAAATCAAAAGATTTATCTGAACTGAAAGTTAGAATGGATGAAGTTCCTGTTTCTTTAGCAATTGCACAAGCGGCAAAAGAAACTGGGTGGGGTACATCAAGATTTGCTCAGGAGGGAAATGCTTTATTTGGACAATGGACATGGTCCGGCGAAGGTTTAAAGCCAAAAGATGCTGATGTAGACAAGGGTCATAAAGTAATGAAATTTAACGTTCTTCAAGCATCTGTAAGAGCATACAAAAGAAATTTGAATACTCACTCAACGTATAAGGACTTTAGAAAAGCAAGAGCAGAATTAAGAGATCTAGGAAAACCATTGGATGGTTTGAAGTTGTCTGAACATTTAGATAAATATGCAGAAACAGGAGCCAAATATGTTGCTGTTTTAAAAAAAATTATTATTCAAAATAAATTAAAAGATTTTGATGATGCAAAATTATTACCTTCCAGTGTAGATTTGGAAAGTTTGATTTAATTTTTTTTTATAACAAATTGTGTACCAAACCATCTCCATTTTCCGTTATCATTTAATGAACAATTAATTCTACCTCTCCTAGGAGAAAATTTATCTCTAAAATTGATGGTAAGAACACCATCTGTAATTTCGATTTTAGATTTATGCCAACTATTAGCTTCATTTGAATAACAGCTAATATCATTTAAATTATTTTGATCTCTAAAGAATTCAACTTTAAATAAAGGAGGATTATTATTTTTATCTAATTTTTTTTCTAATGGAAATAATTTTTTGTATTCCAGTGGATATGATTTTATAATAGATTTAAATCTATCTATTTTACCATAGTTTTCGTTAATTGGAAATCTTGGTAACTCATACTTATTCTTATTTTTATCTATAACTCCAGAATGTTGGCCAAATGCAAAATCAAAATTTCTTGATATATATTTTTGCATAAATTCTGAATATTCACCGAAGGGGTATGAGAATAAATTTGGCACATAACCGAGATGATTTATAAATTGCTCATTTGCAAGCATAATGTCATCTATGAATTCATCATTAGTTTTATCAATCAGGTATTCATGGGAATGAGAGTGATGCCCTATAAATACAAACATCTCATTTTCCAATTCTCTAATTTGGTCCCATGTCATATAACCCTTTTTACCCACAGGCTCTGTAGAAACAAATAATATAAAGGGAATTTTGTTTTTTTTTAGAAATGGCCAAGCTTCAGAGTAAAAAGACTCAAAAGCATCATCTATAGTGAGTAGTATCATTTTTTGATTTCTTGGAATATTAAATTCTTTTTTAAAATTAATTGGGTTATAAAAATTATAACCAATTTGTTTAATTGTTTTTATGTGTTCCTTAAAAATATCCATTTTAATATTTGTTGAGGGATACTTATTTTCGTTAAAACGATGATACATAATAGCCAAAATACCTTCATCTTTAGAATAATATTTGGTATTATTTTCATCTGATTTAGAATTTATAGTTATGAAAAAAACTAATATTAATACACTTATAATTGATGCAGCTAATGAAAAGATTTTCTTAATGATCATCACTATTGATAATACTTATAGTATTACTCATGATAATAGTAAAATTAATTACGAAAAATTAACCTTATTAGTTAACGATTTTTTATATTCAAAAAATTTAGAATTAGGTAATATCAGTGAAATCTATGTTAATAGAGGACCAGGAAGTTTTGCTGGGATAAGAAATTCTTTATCTGTGGTTAAAGCCCTTAACTTAGCAATAAATATAGATTATTATTGTTACAGTCGCGTTGATTTTAATGATGAAACTGATTTTAAATATGAAAATATCCCAAATTTGTGTGATAAATTTAATATTAAAAAAAATTTGATTAAACCTATTTATATAAGTTAAGTTAAAGTATGTCAGAAACAATTGAAGAAAAATGTTTATCAAAAGGTGTCAAACTAACTGACCAAAGAAAAATAATTGCACAAGTGATTTCAGAGTCAAAGGAAGCTTATGGTGAGTCAGATCATCCAGATGTAGATGAATTGTATAGTAGAGTTTCTAAAGTAGATCCTAAAATTAGCATTGCGACTGTGTATAGGACAGTCAAACTTTTTGAGGAAGCAGGTATTTTAGCAAAACATGACTTTAAAGGTGGTAAAGCTCGGTATGAGGCAATGATTGAAAGTCATCATGATCATTTAATAGATGTTAAAACTGGAGAAATAATTGAATTCGTAGATGAAGATATTGAAAAACTGCAAAAAAAAGTTGCTGAAAAGTATGGTTATACTTTAGTTGATCATAAATTAGAATTATATGGTGTAAAGAAAAAATCATAATAATAAATGAATCAAAAAATATTTATTAAAACGTTTGGTTGTCAAATGAATGAATATGACTCCAATCGTATTTATGACACAGTTAAAAAAATTGGTTATCAAAAAACAGAAAATTATGAAGATACTGATTGTTATGTATTAAATACATGCCACATAAGAGATAAAGCTAAAGAAAAAGTTTACCATGAGATAGGAAGAGTAAAAAAATTTTTTAGATCTAAACAAAAACCTTTGGTAATTATTGCAGGTTGTGTTGCTCAGGCTGAAAATCAAGAAATGTTAAAAAGAGAACCTTATATTGACTTAGTAGTAGGACCGCAGTCTTATCATAAGATAAATGAGATGATTTTAAATTACCTTAAAAAGAAAAAAAAAATTGATGAAACAGAGTTTGATCCAATTTCTAAATTTAAATATTTAAGTAAAATTAAAAACCAAACTAAAAAAATTTCATCATTTTTAACTATTCAAGAGGGTTGTGATAAGTTCTGTCATTTTTGTGTAGTTCCGTATACTAGAGGACCTGAATACTCTAGACCATTTAATCAAATAATTGACGAAGCAAAATTCCTAAGTGATAATGGTACCAAGGAAATCATCCTTTTAGGACAAAATGTTAATGCTTATGAGTATGAAGATAAGAAATTGTCAAATTTAATTTTTGAAATTGAAAAAATTCCAGAAATAAAAAGAATAAGATACACAACATCCCATCCAAAAGATATGACAGATGATTTAATAGAGGTTTATAAAGGTTCAGAGAAATTGATGCCACTTGTCCATTTACCGCTACAAAGTGGATCTAATAAAATTTTACACCTTATGAATAGAAAGCATACAATAGATTATTATTTAAGAATATTTGATAAATTAAAAAAAATTAATACTAATATTGAATTTTCAAGTGATTTTATTATTGGCTATCCTGGTGAAAATAATATTGATTTTGACAAAACTTACGAAATTATTAAAAAAGTTAAATTTATTAACTCATTTTCATTTATTTTTAGCCCCAGACCAGGAACAGTTGCATCAAATTTAAATTTAATAGAAAAGAAAATTTGTATGGAAAGATTGGAAAAAATTCAAAATCAGTTATATGAAAATCAAATAAATATGAATAAATCTTTAGAAGACAAGGTTATTAATGTTTTAGCAGAGAACCCCACAGAGGATGGTAAAAAAATTTTTGGAAAGTCAGAATATATGACTTCAGTAATTTTTAGTGGCAAAGATAAAGATATTGGAAAAATTGTGCCAGTTAAGATTATTAAAAGTAATAGAAGTACTTTATTTGGTGAGTTGGCTGTTAATTTAAATCAAAAGGTAGCATAGCAATTGAGTAACTCAATTAATAAAAAAATAGATACATCACTAAAATTTGTTTATTCTGACAACAATTCTCTAAGTGTTATTTTTCACAATAACGATTTGTTAATTGGTGTGGTGGGGGAGTTTAACAAAAATCTTAAAGAATTAGAAAAAATATCTGGATCCAGTTTATACTCAAGAGGTAATTCTATATTAATTAAATCAAGTCCAAAAAAAAATGAAATAATTAAAAATGCGATTCAATTTTTAGTAAATCAATATATTAATAATGGAAATATAGAAAGTAAGGATATAGTTTCATCTATGGATAATTTTATGATAAATGAAAAAGTAAAAAATAATAATGTTACAGACATAATTAAAACTCCAAAAAAATCTATTATACCAAGATCTGAAAAACAAAAAAAATATGTAAGAGCTTTAAGGCATGGTAAAATAATAATTTCAGCAGGACCCGCAGGGACAGGAAAAACCTTTTTGGCTGTTGCCATAGGGCTTACAATGTTGTTAGAAAAAAAAATTGAAAGAATAATTTTATCTAGACCTGCTGTAGAAGCTGGTGAACGTTTAGGATTTCTTCCAGGAGACATGAAGGAGAAAGTGGATCCATATTTAAGACCTTTGTATGACTCTCTTTACGATTTGTTTGATTTTGAAAAAATTCAAAGAATGATTGAAATTGGCGATATTGAAATAGCCCCTTTAGCATTTATGAGAGGTAGAACTCTTAAAAATTCTTTTGCTATATTGGATGAGGCCCAAAATGCTACGGATACACAAATAAAAATGTTTTTGACGCGAATAGGAGAAAATTCAAAAATAGTCGTTAATGGTGATCCAACTCAGATAGATTTACCAAATAAAGTTTTGTCTGGTTTAGACAGATCTAAAAAATTATTAGGACACATAGATGAAATTGAAGTTGTTGACTTTGATCACTCTGATGTTGTTAGGCACCCGCTAGTGTCTAAAATTGTTAAAGCTTATTCAGAAAATGATTGAAATATATGTCTTTTCTGATGAGAAGGCTTGGTCAAAAAAAATACAAAAGAAAAATATTTTTTTTAAAAAAATTTGCAATTCATTTCCAAAAAAATATCAATTTTTAAAAAAAAAGATTAGCCTTACTTTGCTTCTCTCTAATAATAAGAGTATTAAAAAATTAAATAAAAATTTTAGAAATAAAAACAAACCTACTGATATTTTATCCTTTCCTTTAAATAGTAAAACTAAAATTTCTAAAAAGGTCTATATTGGAGATATAATAATTAGTTATGAATTTATGCACCATCATAAGTCACAAAATCAAGATATTTTTAAAAAGAAAGTCATTAAAACTTTTATTCACGGGTTTCTTCACTTGTTAGGCTTTGATCATATTAAGGATAGAGATTATAAAAAAATGTTAAAAGAAGAAGAACTTATTTATAATTCAGTAATTTCAAAGATTTATTAAATTGAAAAAAAAATTAATTATAGACCCTTTTTTTTTAATTTTATTGGGAATAGCTACATCATTTAGTCTTCCACCATTTAATTATTTTTTGATTAATTTTTTAACTTTTGCATTATTTTTTGTATTTTTATTTAAAAGAATAGATACTCAAAAACAAAAAAAAGTTTTCTTTTTCTATGGATGGTTGTTTGGTTTTGGATATTTTCTAACAAATTTGTATTGGATATCAATTTCTTTAACTTTTGATGAAGATCTTAAATTTTTAATTCCTTTAGTTATTTTTTTAATACCAGCATTTTTAGCAATATTTTATGGTCTATTTGTCTACTTTTTTGTAATTTTTTCATCAAAAAGTATTATTAACTCATTTTTGATTTTTTCATTATTTTTTGCAATTTTTGAATTTATTAGAGGAACAATTTTAACTGGATTTCCATGGAATTTAATTGCTTATAGTTTTGCAAAACAATTAGAAATAATAAGCATAACCTCTTTGATAGGAACATATGGGTTCAACTTACTTTGTATTTCCATATTTACAAGTCCCGCGCTTGTTGTATTAAGACAGACTTATAGAGAAGTAGTAGTTTTTTTACTATTTATAATCACTTTGTTTATATTTTATTTTCATGGAAATCATTATGCAAAGAAATTTTATAAATCAAATAAAGTTATACATGACTACAAAATAAGAGTGGTAGGCACAAATATTGGTCTTAAAAGGTTTTATTTAGATACTGATCCTGTTTCTGTAATTAAAGAATTAATAACAGTTAGTAATCCAAATTTAGACGAAAAAACTATTTTTATTTGGCCAGAGGGAATACTTCCAAGTGTTTTTCAAAATGAACTAGTAGAATTTAAATGGTTATTAGAGAATAAGTTTAATAAAAATCACTTGCTCGTGATGGGTATTAATAGTGAAATGATGAATGATGACTCTTTAAATTATTATAACTCCTTTACGGTGTATGATAATGAATTTAATTTGTTAAATTCTTACAACAAAATAAAACTAGTGCCATTTGGAGAATTTATACCTTTCGAGGGTATTTTGTCTAAAATTGGTTTTAAAACAATAACAAATAACTATCAATCTTTTACAAAAGGTGATCAAAGAAATATTATTGAGATTAAAAAAGATAATTTTTCTCTAAAAGTATTACCACTCATTTGTTATGAAATAATATACACTGGCAAGATTTCTAGTGATAACAATTTTGATTTTATTATCAATATTTCTGAAGATGGGTGGTTTGGTAACTCTATAGGACCAAAACAACACTTTGTTCATAGTATATTTAGAGCAATAGAAAGTGGAAAATATATCGTAAGATCAGCTAATAATGGTACTTCAGCTATTGTAAACCCCATTGGAGAGATCGAAAAAAGCCTAGATTTAAAGCATAATGGTTATATCGACTTTATTGAGAGAAAAAAAATACAACCAACAGTTTTCTCAAAATTTGGTAATAAAATTTTTGGAATATTAATTTTATTGTATATTTTTTTCATAATTTCAACTAGTTTTGTCTTTTCATTTAAAAGAACTAGTACAGGTTTTAAGAACAAATAAGAAAGGCAAAAAAAATGAGTAACCTAAAAAATTATCTTTTCACAAGCGAGTCAGTTTCTGAAGGACATCCCGATAAAGTATGTGACAGAATTTCTGACATGGTTGTTGATACGTACTTAGATATGGAGCCCCAAGCTAGAGTAGCTTGTGAAACTTTAACAACCACAAATAAAGTTGTATTGGCTGGAGAGACAAGAGGGCCTGAGATTAATAAAGATGAATTAATTACTAAAGTTAGAGATTGCATTAAAGATATTGGTTACGACCAAGATGGTTTTACTTGGAGAGATGCAACTAAAATTGAAAGTCATTTACATTCACAATCAGCTGATATTGCAATGGGAGTAGATTCAGCAGGCAATAAGGATGAGGGCGCAGGCGATCAAGGAATAATGTTTGGATATGCTTGCAATGAAACAGAAGCTTTAATGCCAGCTCCAATTCATTATTCTCATAAAATTTTAAGATTGATGGCTCAAGATAGAAAATCTGGGAGTCTTAATGGAATAGAACCTGATTCAAAAAGCCAGATTACAATTGAATATAAAGATGGAAAACCATCAGCTGTAAAATCAGTAGTGATTTCTACACAACATTCTAAAGATATTAACTTAGCGAAAGTAAAAGAGCTTTGTATGCCATATATTGAAAAATCTATTCCAAAAAATTTATTAGGTAATTTAGATGAAAATGAAATTTATATAAATCCTACTGGGAATTTTGTAATTGGTGGTCCAGATGGAGACAGTGGGTTAACTGGTAGAAAAATTATTGTTGACACATATGGAGGTGCAGCACCTCATGGCGGTGGAGCGTTTTCAGGAAAAGATCCTACAAAAGTAGATAGATCAGCAGCATATGCTTCAAGATACGTAGCAAAAAATGTTGTAGCCTCAGGAATTGCTGATAAATGTTTAATTCAATTAGCATACGCTATAGGCGTCTCTAAACCTTTATCAATATATGTTGATCTATTTGCTAATGATGAGGAAAAAAATAGGCATGTTGAGAAATTGATAAATGAAAATTTTGATTTAAGTCCTCGTGGAATAAGAGAAATGTTAGGTTTAAATAAAGCAATATATCAAAAAACAGCTGCATATGGTCATTTTGGAAGAGAACCAGAGTCTGATGGTTCATTTTCATGGGAAAAAACTGATAAATCTGGGGTATTCAAATAATCAAAAGTTGAAAATATAAAAAAAATACTTATATTCCAAATACATTGTTGAATTTTAAAAATGGGCTTTGGCCCATTTTTTTTTGTAGATTATTAAAACATGTTAAACAAAAGAGCAGATAAACTTGAATTACTCAGAATTGCTGAAGCAGTAGCTTTAGAAAAGTCGATTGATAAAGAATTAATAATAAGTTCAATGGAAACAGGTATTGCTAAAGCAGCAAAGTCTAAATTTGGTCAAGAAAACGAGATCAAAGTGTCCATCAATAGAGATAATGGAGACATTGAAATATTTAGAAAGCTAATAGTTTCTGAAAATCCTGAAAACTCAAATACAGAAATTAAATTAGAAGACGCAATTAATTTAAATAAAATTAATAAAGATAAAACAATTGGAGATGAAGTTTTGCAACCCCTACCATCATTTGATTTTGGAAGGATAGCTGCACAAACAGCTAAGCAAGTAATAAATTTTAATGTTCGAGAAGCAGAAAGAGAAAGACAATATAATGATTTTATAGACAAAAAAGACTCTATTTTAAGTGGAATTGTTAAACGAATTGAATTTGGCAACGTAATTACTGACCTAGGAAGAACTGAGGCAATAATTCAAAAAAATGAATTAATTCCTAGAGAAAATATTAAAGCAGGTGATCGAATTAAAGCATATTGTTATGATGTTAGAAGGGAACCAAGAGGTCAACAAATTTTTTTATCTCGAGCACACCCAAAATTTATGGAAAAACTATTTGTTCAAGAAGTTCCAGAAATTTACGATGGATTAATTGAAATTAAATCTTCTTCAAGAGATCCTGGAAGTAGAGCTAAAATTTGTGTCAAAGCTGTTGATACATCTTTAGACCCAGTGGGAGCTTGTGTAGGAATGAGAGGATCAAGAGTTCAAGCAGTTGTAAATGAGCTACAAGGTGAAAAAATTGATATTGTTAATTGGTCTGAGGATCAAGCGATTTTAGTTTCTAACGCATTATCTCCAGCTGAAGTCCAAAGAGTAAATGTAGATCTTGAAAGAAAAAAACTTGACGTAATACTTACAGAAGAAAATTTGAGTAAAGCTATTGGAAGAAGAGGTCAAAATGTAAGACTTGCAACTAAACTTTTAAATTATGAAATAAATATAATGACTGATGCAGAGGACTCAGAAAGAAGACAGTTGGAGTTTAAAGAAAAAACAGAAAACTTTGTAAAAAATTTAGAACTTGATGAAACGTTGGGCCAGTTACTTGTTGCTGAGGGCTTTTCTTCAATTGATGATATAAAAGATTCTTCAACAGAAAGTTTAGTTAAAATAGAAGGAATTGAAGAGGATACTGCTAAAGCACTTATAGAAAGAGCAAAAGAATTTCATCAGAAAGATCAGGAGGATATTTCTGAAAGAATTAAAGAATTAGGACTGGAAGACTCTTTGATAAACTTAAAAGGATTAACTCCAGGAATGCTAGTTACTTTAGGGGAACAAAAGATTTTGACATTAGAGGATTTTGCTGATCTCGCATCAGACGAATTGACTGGAGGTTTTGACGTTATAAAGGGGGAAAAAATAAAGATCCAAGGTTATTTGGAAGATTTTGCTTTATCAAAAGATGAAGCTGATGAATTAATTATGTCTGCAAGAAACATAATTTACAAAGATTAAGTGATGAAATATGGAAAAAAAAACAAAATTAACTATATCTGGCTCAGCCAAAAAAATTAAAAATATTGATTTATCAAAAACTCAAGCAAAAAACTCTACTGTTATTGAAAAAAAATTTAGTAAACCATTAGTAAGAGGTGGGTCAGGATCGTTTAGATCAAATTTATCAAAACCAAGAATAACATCTACATTTAATAGAGAACCATCATCAAAACCAATTACTTCTACAAGCGATTTTGAAAGAAGGAAATTAGCTGAACAAAGAGCAACAAAAAGAATTAAAGGTAAAGATGGAAATAATGACAAAAAAACTTTAAAGACAGGTGTTAAAAAAAGAGAGACAAAATTAACTGTTTCAAGAGCTTTAAGTGACGAAATTGAAGCACGAGAAAGAAGTTTAGCATCAGTTAAAAGAGCAAGACAAAAAGAAATAAAAAATTTGTCAAAAGAGGATACCAAGGAAAATTCAAAACCAGTAAGAAGAGACATCAATATTCCAGAAGCAATAACTGTAAGAGAGTTAGCCAATAGAATGGCTGAACAATCAAGTAATGTAATTAAATATTTGTTTGGGATGGGTGTAACTGTAACTATTAATCAAAATTTAGCTGCTGATACAGCTGAATTTTTAGTGAAAGAGTTTGGTCATAATCCAATTAGAGAAGAAAAAGCAGAAGAAATAATTGAAAAGATTAAAGCCTCGAGAGCTGAAAATTTAAAAAATAGACCACCTATAGTAACAGTCATGGGACATGTTGATCATGGAAAAACATCAGTACTTGACGTTTTGAGAAGTGCAAATGTTGTATCAGGAGAATTTGGTGGTATTACACAACATATTGGTGCATATCAAATTGAAAACCAATCAAATAAATTAACTTTTATAGACACCCCAGGTCATGCTGCATTTACCGAAATGAGAGCTAGAGGATCTAAATTAACTGATGTGGTTGTTTTGGTAGTAGCTGCTGATGATGGAGTAAAACCTCAAACAGTAGAGTCAATAAAACATGCAAAAGCAGCAAAAGTTCCAATTGTAGTTGCAATTAATAAGTGTGATTTACCTGAAGCTGATACACAAAAAATTAAAAATCAATTACTTGAATACGAACTAATAGCAGAGGATTTATCAGGAGATACTCTAATGGTAGAAATTTCTGCAAAAACAAAATTAAATTTAGATAAATTGGTTGAGGCAATAATTCTTCAAGCTGAAATTTTAGATCTTAAAACAGATTTTGATTGTAAAGCTACAGGTGTAGTTTTAGAGTCGAAAATTGATGTTGGTAGAGGACCGGTTGCAACAATAATTGTAACCACAGGTACTCTTAAAAAAGGAGACTTCTTTGTTAGTGGGTTAAAATGGGGTAAAGTTAGAGCTATAATTAATGATAAGGGTGCAAATGTTAATGAAGCTTTGCCATCTACACCAGTTGAAATTTTAGGTATAAATGGTGCAGCAAAAGCAGGAGATGATTTTATTGTTTTTGATACTGAAAAAGAGGCAAAAACATTAAGTGAAAATAGAGCACAAGAAAGTAAAGAAGGTAAAAATCCACTTACATTTGTTACTCAAGACTCCGCTTTTACAGACTCACAAGCTGATGAATTAAACTTAATTATAAAGTCAGATGTTCATGGATCATCAGAAGCAATAAAAAATGCTATCAGCCAAATAAAACATGAGGAAGTTAAACCAAAAATAATTTTGGCTGATATTGGAATGATAACAGAAACCGATGTAACTTTAGCAAAAGCCTCAAATGCAGTTTTAATAGCTTTTAATGTTAAGCCAAGCAAAGAAGCTAAAAAACTTGCTGAAAATGAAAAAATTAAAATTTCGTCATATAATATTATTTATGAAGTTTTAGATTATATTAAACAACAAATGTCTGGATTGTTAACTCCCGATGTTCAAGAAACAATCACAGGCACAGCACAAATTTTAGAAATATTTAAAGTTTCTGGAGCAGGGAAAGTTGCGGGATCAAAAATTACTGAGGGAGAAATTAACAGTAACTCTGAAGTAAGGATAATAAGAGATGGTACTATAATTTATACTGGAAAAATTGGTACTTTGTTTAGAGAAAAAAATCAGGTAAAAGAAGTTATTAATGGTCAAGAATGTGGAATCACAGTTAAAGATTACATGGATTTTCAAAAAAATGATACAATAGAAGCTTTTAGTGTCATTTCAACAGAGAGGTCTATTTAATGGGTGATAAAATAGGAAAACCAGTATCACAAAGACAATTAAGAGTTGGTGAAATGATCAAGCAGTCTTTAAGTATGATTTTTATAAGAAATGAAGCTAAGGTGCCCAATTTAGAGACAAAATTGATAACAGTTACAGAAGTAAGAATGAGTCCAGATTTAAAGATTGCAAAAGCATATGTTCTTCCTTTAGGAGGCAAAGATGCAGAGGAGATAATTAATATATTAAAGGAGTACTCATTTTTAATTAGAAAAATTCTATCTCAAAAAGTTGTTATGAAATTTTTACCAAAACTACTTTTCAGAAAAGATGAGTCCTTTGAGTATGCAGAAAAAATAGAAAATTTAATTAAACAAACAAATAAATAGGAAAAATGAGGAATGAATAAAAAAGCACAAGAATTAGCAATGCATGATAAAGATACAGGGTCCTCTGAGATCCAAATTGCTTTGTTAACTGAAAAAATTGAAACTCTCTCTAAACATATTAAACAATTCAAGAAGGATAAACATTCGTCTGTTGGATTGTTGAGAGCGGTAAATAGAAGAAAGAAATTGTTGGAATACCTAAAGAAAACGAAAATAGATTCTTACAAAAATGTACTGTCGAAATTGAATTTAAGAAAATAGAAGTCAAGATAGATAGAACGGAATGGAACGAAACGAACGAAACGAAATGGAAATGAAATGTTTAAAGTACACAAGAAGGAAATAGAAGTAGCAGGAAAGAAAATAAGTTTAGAAACAGGTAAAGTAGCAAGACAAGCAGACGGAGCAATCATTGCAACATGTGGTGAAACAGTTATTCTAGCAACAGTCGTTGGAGCAAAGAAAGTAAATCCAGATATGGATTATTTCCCTTTATCAGTCAACTACCAAGAAAAATATTATGCAGGTGGAAAGATCCCTGGTGGATATTTTAAAAGAGAAGCAAGACCAACTGAAAGTGAAACATTAATCTCAAGATTAATTGATAGACCAATCAGACCGTTGTTTCCTGATGAATTTAAAAATGAAGTACAGTTGTTACCAACGGTAATTTCTTACGACAAAGAAAACCAACCAGATATTTTAGCAATTACTGCTTCATCAGCAGCGTTAGCTATTTCAGGAATGCCTTTTATGGGTCCTGTAGGAGCCTCTAGAGTGGGCTATATTGATGGTAAGTATATTCTTAACC
>NTJL01000004.1 GCA_002457485.1 Pelagibacterales bacterium MED-G42 | reverse complement strand
GTCTTTTGATTTGAGGGTTTTCAGAAGTTTTCATTGAGTCTGCATTTGCAGAAGTAATACCGTACTCTTCAGCTTCGATCATAGTATTTAAAGACCATCTTACGATATCTTCCCATACTGAGTCACCTTGTCTTACAACTGGTCCTAAAGGTTCTTTAGAAATAGTTTCTGGTAGAACAATGTGTTCATCAGGGTTTTTCATTTTAGTTCTTTGAGCAGCTAAACCAGATTTATCAGTAGTGTAAGTATCACATCTACCAGCATCATAAGCAGCTACAACTTCGTCAGCTTTTTCAAAAGCAACTGGCTCATAAGAAATTCCTCTAGAATTAAAGAAGTCTCTCATGTTTAACTCAGTTGTTGTACCAATGTTTGTACAAGCTGAGATACCATTTTTGAATTGACTAGTTGAAGTAATACCTGAACTTTTTCTTACCATGAAACCTTGACCGTCGTAAAAGTTTACACCAACAAAAGTAAGTCCGATATCAGCATCTCTAGAAAGAGTCCAAGTTGTGTTTCTTGATAAGATATCAATCTCACCAGAAGTTAAAGCTGTAAATCTTTCTTTAGCACTTAGTGGTGTAAACTTAACTTTGTTTGCATCACCTAATACTGCAGCAGCTACCGCTCTACATACATCAACATCAACACCAGTCCAATTTCCTGCTGCATCAGCATTAGAAAATCCTGGAAGACCTTGAGATACTCCACATCTTACAAAACCCTTTTTTTGAGTGTTTTTTAGTGTCTTTGATTTTTTAGCAGCAATAGTCTCTGTTGTAAAAGTAAACAACACAGCTACCATAGCGACTAAAGAAGTTAATTGTTTTAAGTATTTAAACATTATTCTTCCTTTTAGTTATTTTTATTTGTTAACAAATAATTCAAAATTTATTTTGAATATTCATAATTTAACCACGTAAAAAATTTAGCATCAAGAAAAAAACTTATACAAATTATGCCTAGAATGGACAGTATGGCGCGCCCTGGAGGATTCGAACCTCCGACCCTCGGTTTAGAAAACCGATGCTCTATCCAGCTGAGCTAAGGGCGCAATTTTAAATATAATTACATATATAGTACTAAATTAAGATTTAAAAAGAAATTTTTTAACTAATAAAAGTAAAGATAAAAATTCGATTCTACCAATAATCATAAAGATAATTAAAAAATATTTTATAAGAAAATGCAAATTGTTGAAATCAAATTCATCTATCGCATAAATAGATGAGTTGACTGTATTCATTAAAGTTAGAATAGATAATTTAAATGAGTCTTCAAAATTTATACCTCCAATACTTAATAGCGATATTAATAAAAAAAAAGATAATATAAAGATTATTATAGTTAAAAAATATTTATTTATTTCTTTAAAATCAAAACTTATTTTAGAAAAAATAAGTTTATTAATAAAAATATTTTTTGGTTTACTAAATGAAAGTATTTGATTTAAAGAATATTTAGTTAACGAGTATAATTTTAAAAATCTAAAACCAGAACTTGTAGAAAAAAAAGATCCACCTATTATAACTAAAAGTAGATAAATAAAACTTAGATTATTATTATTTACATCAAGAGAAATGCCAATATTAGATACACTACTAACTAATGAAAAAAAATTATAAATAAAAGTATTATCAAAACTAAAAAATATGAAAAATATTGTTGTTATCATAATCAAATACAAAAAGAGATGAATATCCTCATAAAAAAAATTTAGATTTTTATTTCGGAAATAAATCAAGTTGTAAATAAAAAAAATGCTAAAAAAAGAAATTAACATTAAAAATGAAAAAATTATTATTTGTGCATTACTTACCAATATAGATGATAAATCATTTACTGGTAAAAAACCTCCCGATGAAATTATTGTGAAAGCTAAATTTAAGGAATTGTAACTTCTCAAACCAAAAAAATTTAAGATTATAAAAATTGAAATTGTTAATACAGAATATAATAGAAAAATCTTTATTGTCTGTTTTAAAATTTCTGAAGTGTTAAATGATATAAAATTAGTAAGAGTTCTCTTCAAACTTTCATCATAAATATCAATAAGAAAAATAATTGAAAATAAAAAATATAAACCACCTATCCATTGTATTGATGATCGCCATAGTATTAAACCTTGATCAATATGTTTTATATTTTCAAAGATTGAAAAACCAGTCGAAGTGAAGCCTGACACGGTCTCAAACAATGAATTCAAAAATGTTAAATTGTATATACTGAAGTAAAATGGGATTAATAGAATTATGGGAAGAAAAAAATAACCAAATAATACTGTAATTATTTTTTCAAAAATATTTGGTTTTTTTTCATTCGTGTCGACTTTGTAAAAAAAAAGTGCAATTGCTAGTGAAAATATAAGTGTTATATAGTAAGTATTTAAATTTAAATATAAATTAAAATAATAAGAGTATATAATGTTAAAAAAAGATAAAATTGATATTAATATAAAGAAAAAACTTAAATATTTTACTCTTAAAAGTGACATCTAATTAAATAGAACTTATTCTAAATATATTTTCAACAACTGAAATTGAATCTTTTTTTGCTAAAAAAACCACCACATCATCTTTTTCAAAAATAAAATTTGATCTAGGAATTATTATTTTTTTATCTCTTAAAATAGCACCTATCCTAATTTCCTCAGGTAAATTAGAGTTTTTAAGTTCTTTATTAATTAGTTCTGAAGTTTCAATTATTTCGGCCTCTATTACTTCAAATTCTCCATTCATAATTGTATATGCTGTTTCAATTGTTCCTTTATGTATATGTTTTAATATACTTGAAACAGTATTCATTCTTGGATCAATCAAATCATCGATCTTAAGTGATTTTTGAAGTAGAGAATAATTAGGTTTATTAATTAAGGCCATCGTTCTTTTATCTTCTATATTTTTTTCATCTTTTGCAAACTTTTCTACAAGAACACTTACCATTAAATTATCTTCGTCATCGTTTGTTAAAGCAAGAACAGTTTCTGTCTCTTCTAGATTTGCTTCAACCAATACTTCTTCGTCTAACCCATTACCGTTAATTACAATTGTGTCATTTAGTTCACTCGCTAAATACTCTGCCCTTTCTTTATTTTTTTCAACAATCTTTACCCGGGTAGAATCTAAGCTTTCTTCTAAATTTTTAGCTAGATTAAATCCTATATTTCCTCCCCCAACAATTAGTATTTTTTTTGAAATTTTTTCTCTATGACCAAAAACTTCTAAAGTTTCAGCCATTTGAGAGGAATCTATGATCACATATATTTTATCATTTTTATTTATATCATCATTTTTTTTGGGAATTAGAAACTTATTATCTCTTATAATTCCAATAATATTTGCATCTAAATCTGGATATTTCTTTGTTAAGTCTTTGAGTTTTATATTAATCAGTTTACAATTCTCATTAATTAAAATTTCTAATAATCTAATTTTGTTATCTGCAAACGGTACACTATCTAGGGCACCAGGCGCTTCTAGTTTCCTTTGTATAGATTTTGCTATTTCAATCTCTGGAGAAATTATTACATCGATCGGCAAATTTTCTTTGTTATATACTCTTGTAAATTTTGGATTTAAATAATCTTGAGATCGTATTCTAGCAATTTTTTTTGGAATCTTAAAAATCGAGAAAGCAATTTGACAGATAACCATATTAATTTCATCATTTCTTGTGACTGCTATGATCATATCAGCATCAGATGCGTCAGCTTTTTCTAGTATTGATGGATACGTTGCTTTACCAACTATTGCCTTAACATCCAAGGCATCATCAATTTTTTGGATATCCTCACTAGATTGATCAATAACAGTAATAGAATGACCTTGCTCACTTAATTGTTTTGCAATTGTAAAACCAACCCTGCCTGCACCACAGATAATTATGTTCATTATTAATTATATTCTTTAATACCCAAACCCTTTAATTTACGGTGTAGGGCACTTCTTTCCATTCCTACAAAACTTGCTGTTTTTGATATATTTCCATTAAATTTTTTTAATTGAATAGTTAAATACTCTTTTTCAAATTTTTCTCTAGCCTCTTTTAAAGGAACAGATAGGCTATTTTCAGCGATTTGATCGTCAAAACTGTTATTTTTCAAAGATTCTTTAATAATATTTGAAACTTTTTCTTTATTTTCGGGTTGAAGTATTGCAATTCTTTCTATTAAATTTCGTAGCTCTCTAACGTTACCTTTCCAATTATGATTAAGAATATAATCGTTATTTTCGTCGATATCTAATTCTTTTATATTGTAATTTTCAGATATTCTTTTTGAAAAATATTTTATCAATAATGGGATATCCGATATTCTTTGACTTAACGGTTCTATATTAATTTCAAATACATTTATTCTATGATAAAGATCTTCACGAAAATTTCCTATCTCAATTTCTTTTTTTAAGTCTTTACTTGAAGAACATATCAGTCTTACATCAACAGTAATATCATTGTTGCCATTAATTCTTTTAAATTTTTGATCAGTCAGAACTCTCAATATTTTTGATTGTATATCTAAAGGAATTTCAGATATTTGATCAATTAATAAAGTTCCTTTATTTGCTTTTTCTAAAGCACCATACGAAATTGAACCATTATTTTTTTCTTCACCAAATAATTCAAGCTCATACTTATTTGAGTCAAGTAAAGCTCCATTTAAAATAATAAAAGGTTTTTTCTCTCGACTTGAGTTTTTATGAATTTTTCTTGCAATAAGTTCTTTTCCTGATCCAGAAGGTCCGTTGATGAAAACTCTACTTTCTGTAATAGAAATTTTTTTAAGCTGATCAATTATATTTGTTATATTTTTACTAGATCCTATTAAATCATATGAGGAAAATAACTTACTTTCATATTCCTTATTTTGTTTTTTAAGGTTATAGTTTTCTACTGCTCGACTTACAAAATTAATCAATCTTTCTTGATCAAAAGGTTTTTCAATAAATTCGAAAGCACCGTGTTGCAGTGATTTAACAGCCATTTCAATATTTGCGTGTCCAGAGATTATTATTACTGGGATATCTTTGTTTTTAGATTTAATATGTGTCAATAACTCTATTCCATCATTATCACCTTTATCAAGTTTAACATCAAGTATTGCGACATCTGGAAGTTTTTTATCAATCTCAGTTAGCGCCTGATTATAATTGGCTGCTATTCTAGTTTTATATCCAGCGTCAATTATTAACTCGTTTATAATGTTTCTAATATCAGCGTTATCATCAACTATTAAAATTTCAGCCATTATTTTATAAAGTTAATTTCTATTTTTGCACCACCAGAAATATTAACAAATTTAATTTTTCCATTATGATCGTTTATGATTTTATTAACTATCGATAATCCTAAACCGGTACCATTTTTTTTTGTTGTAAAATAGGGATTCAAAATATCTCTAATATTATTGTTTAATTTGTTAAATCCTACACCTGTATCTTCAATAATAACTATAATATGGTTATTTTCATCAACTAATTCAATAGATATATTTTTATCTAAATTAGAAGTTATTTCTGCCTTTTCTTTAATACTTTCAATGGAGTTTTTAAACAAATTTAAAAAAACCCTACTCATTTGCTCCTTATCACTATTCAATACAATTTTATTTTTATTTTTCATAAAATTAAATTTTATTGAAGGGTCTATCTCTTTTAAAAGATTAATATTATCATTAATAATCAAGACTATATCATTATTAATAAATACCGGTTTAGGCATTCTAGCAAAATCTGAAAACTCATTAACAAGTTTCTCAATTTGCTTAATCTGATTATTTATAATTTTAAGATTATCCTTAAAAGCATCTTTACTTTCGTCAGTAATTTGATTCTCATACTTATGTTTAATTCTATCAATTGTTAATTGGATAGGAGTAAGTGGATTTTTAATTTCGTGAGCTAATTTTCTTGCTAAACTACCCCAAGCTTCATGTCTTTCGTTTATTATAAGTTTTTCTTGTTGGGTTCTTAAACGATCAATCATTAGATTAAAATTTCTATTTAATATTTCTAAATCTTTATCTGTCTTGACTTCGGGAACTTTAATATCAAGATTTCCTTCACCTATTGAGGTTGATGCAAAAATTAAATTATTAATAGATCTAAAAAATCTTGAAGAGAACCTTATTGCTATTGATATTGAGATAAATAATAACAATGAAACAATGATGATGTATATAATAGCAAATGAAATTTTTATACCAGTACTTTTTTCTTCAACAGTGTAATAAAAATTAATTGCTTCTTGAGACTCAGCTAGATAATTTGATATTTCTTTATCTAAATATTTAACAACATATATAAATCTATCTTCGAAATTTTGTAATCTCATTATAGCAGCTGATCTATTATCAAGAGCATTAATTATTTTTAAAGGTCTATCATCATCTAAAACTAAATTTAGAGCTTGATCAACTGGTGGAATATAAATCTGATCATTTAAGAGAGTTGTAAATAATATTTCTTTTTCAGAGTTAATAATATGTATCTCATCAACTCCTCTTATTAATCTTTGTGTATTTAAAAATCTTTTGTATTCGCTTTGGTTTTCATTTAAAAATTTTTTACTTTTATTGATATCAAAAGCAATTAATATTATATCAGATTGAATCTTGTCTCTTACCTCTTTTACATAATTTTTTGCTAACTCGTAAGAATTGTTTACAACAGTGGTAACTTTTTTATCAAAATACTTCTCAAGAGCAAATGAAAATAGAAATAAAGAAAATATAGAAATAAGCAGAGATGGAATTAAAGTAAATAATGCAAAGTAGGTTATGTATTTTTTATTTGATTTAAGACCATCTTTATCAATATCATTTTTAATTGCCTTATTAGTTTCAATAAATATAAAAATAAATAAAATAAATAATAAGACTATATTAAGAATTAGTAATAATTGCAGATTTTTATCAGATAATTCAATTAAACCTTTATCAATAAATGTTAAAAAAGTTAAAAATCCTACTGATAATGTTATAATAAAGAGAAATATTAAGTATATGTTTTTTTTAATAAAATCAGCCATTTTAAATTAAGTAATTCAAATTTAATGAATAATTATTTTATAATACTTGCATCAGGACAAAGCAAAAGATTTAATTCAAAAAAACCTAAACAATTTAATATATATAAAAATAAACCTTTATTTGAACATTCCATTAATAAAGCGCTAAGATCAAAATTATTCAAAAAGATAATCTTAGTAATTAACAATAAAAAATTAATTAAAGATAATCTTCCAAAAAATGTTTTAATTATTAAAGGTGGTAAAGAAAGGTCTGACTCATCTTTAATAGCACTTAAGTATATAAAAAAATTTAAACCAAACAATGTACTAATACATGATGCCGCAAGACCAAATTTTTCAATAAATTTATTAAAAAATTTAATCGATTCACTTAAAAATAATAAAGCAACTGTCCCATTTATAAAATCAAAAGACTCAATTAAATTTAAAATAAAAGATCAATTATTTAATTTAGATAGGGATAAATCATTTCTTACACAAACACCTCAGGCCTTTAAGTTTAAAGAATTGTATAATTTATCAATTAAAGAAAAAAATAAAATTCAAGATGAAGCAACTTTATTTATAAAAAATGATTTAAAAATTAATTTTATTAAAGGAGAAAACTTTAATAATAAAATCACATACAGAGAAGATATCAAGGAAGAAAAAACATACTACGGAATTGGTTTTGATATACACAGATTAATTAGAGGCAAAAAGCTTTTTTTGGGAGGAGTTAAAATACCATTTCATTCTGGTTTAAAAGGTCATTCAGATGGTGATGTGATATTACATGCAATAATTGATGGATTATTGGGAGCTATGCGAAAAAAAGATATAGGTACTTTTTTTCCTGATACTGAAAATAAATTCAAAAATATAAGGTCACCAAATATGTTAAAACCTATACTTAAAATCTTAAATAGGAATAATTTTTACATTAATAATATTGATATAAATTTAATATGTGAACAACCTAAAGTCTCAAAATATAGAAATGAAATAATAAAATCATTATCTAATCTATTAAGTATTCATAAAGATTTAATAAATTTAAAAGGTAAAACTGTTGAAAAATTAGGATTAATTGGAAAAGAAGATGCTATCGCCTGTGAGGTAATTTCTTCTATTGGTAAATATGATTAATAAATTTAATTTTTTATTTGTTACAATGTTTGGTCTTGGTAAAGTAAAATTTATACCAGGAACATTTGGGTCATTAGCTACAGTTATAATTTTATATATTTGTTTTCATATCCTTCAAATAAACTCAAACTTTATCCTTTTAGGATTATTAATAGTCTTTGCATATTCTTTTATTGCAGTTGCAAATCACACAAAAAATAGTGAAAACAAGGATCCCGGAGAAATAATTATTGATGAGTTTATTGGACAATCTATTCCAATATACCTTTACGAAATTTCACATGGATCAAATAAACAGCCTGATGAAGCAATAGTATTTTATGGAGTATGTTTTATTTTATTTAGATATTTTGATATAATGAAACCTTTTCCAGTAAGTTATTTTGACAAAAAATATAAAAATAGTTTTGGTGTTATTATGGATGATGTTTGTGCTGGATTTTATGTTGTCTTATCTTTAATCTGTTTCATGGTTTTAAAAAGCTACATTTTATAATGAAAAACCTAGTAAAAATATTAACAAAGAAAAAGCTAAAAATTGCCTTTGCTGAGTCTTGTACTGGTGGAATGCTGGCTTCAGAGCTTACCTCTATTAGTGGGGCATCAAAAATATTTGGTTTAGGTCTTGTTACATATTCAAATCAAGCAAAAACAAATGTTTTAAAGGTAAATAAGAATATTATTCAAAAATATGGTGCTGTTAGCCATCAATGTTGTGAGACCATGGTTAAAAATCTAGCAAAAATTTCTAAAGCTCAAATAAATGTTTCAATTACAGGAATTGCAGGTCCAAATGGTGGGACTAAGTCAAAACCTGTTGGGTTAGTTTATATAGGTATAAAAAAAAATAATAAATTACTTATTTCAAAAAATGTATTTAAAAAAAGAAATAGAAAAGCTATACAAAAAGCTACTATTAAAAAAACATTAGAAATAATAAAATCTCTAATTTAATCAAAACTAGAGGCTTTCAGCTTTTTTTTGAAAAGCATCAGCAATTTTATTTAACCCATATTGAAACGATTTTTCCATAATTAGATTTAAAAACTTATTTTTAATCTCAAAATCAACATCGAATTGAACTTCTGTATAATTTTCTTTTTGTATAAATTTCCAGTTATTTTCAAGATGTTTTAAAGGTCCACCAATATTAGTTACATATATTGAATCGTTTTTTTTATTATAACGAACATCACTTTTATAAGTATCTACAAAAGGTTTTTTGCCAATAGTTAAATCTGCAAAAATTACTATCTCATCCTTTTTTTCTTCTATTTCGTATACTTTAGAGTCGATACAAAAGGGAATGAACTCAGGATATTTTTCAATATCCAAAACAAAATCTATTAATTTTTGTTTATCCCGTGCTATCTGCCTGGTTACAGAAGCCTTAGGCATTATATTGATTTAATCTATTCAATTTTAATTTTTTAAAGTCTTCATCTGCATGATAAGAAGATCTTGTAAGCGGAGATGAAGATACTAAAAGAAATCCTTTAGACTTTGCAATATTTTCCAAATCTTTAAATTCATTTGGATGATAATATCTTACTAGTGGATGATGTTTAGGTGATGGTTGTAAATACTGACCTATAGTTAAAAAATCTACATCTGCAGAACGTAAATCATCCATAACTTGAATTAATTCATCTTTATTCTCACCTAATCCAACCATTAATCCTGATTTTGTAAATATTTTTTTATTATTAATTTTCACATTTTTTAAAAGTTCTAATGATCCAAAATATCTAGCCCCTGGTCTAATTTTTAAATATAATTTAGGAACTGTTTCAATATTATGATTAAAAACATCTAAATCCGCTTCAAGAACTTTTTTATAGGCATCACCTTTTCTTAAAAAATCTGGCACCAAAACTTCTATAGAGGTATTAGGATTTCTATTCCTTGTAACATTTATTACTTCAAAAAAATGACTAGAACCACCATCTGGTAAGTCATCTCTATCTACTGAGGTAATTACGACATGTTTTAAGTTTAGTTTTTTTACTGCATTAGAAATCTTAAATGGTTCAAAAGGGTCAAGTTTTTCTGGTTTGCCAGTTTTTACATCACAGAAAGAACAAGCTCTAGTGCAGGTATCTCCCATAATCATAAATGTTGCATGTCTTTTACTCCAACATTCAGTTATATTTGGGCAATTGGCTTCCTGACATACTGTAACTAAATTATTTTGATTAACTACAGTTTTGGTAAAAAAAAATTCGTTACTATTTGTTAGCTTTGATTTAATCCAAGGTGGTTTTTTTTTAATTGGATTAATAGGTTTATTTACTTTTTCTGGATGTCTAATTTTAGTTGTCATCATTTTTAATTATATAAATTGTCTCGTCTTTTTTACCAAACAAAAACCTTTCCCTAATTAACATTTCAACATAATCAAGATCTAAATTTGTACTTAATAACGAATTTTTATGATCAAAGTATTCAATTTTATTAGTTAAGGATAATTCTTCTTTTTTCAAGTTAGACATAGTTTCTTTTTTTTCAATATATGAAAAAAAACCCCTCTCACCTGATAAAAGATTAAAGATAAAATATAATATTAAAAATAAGGATATTAATAAAAAATAATTTTTTTTTATTAATTTAAACATTAATTGATTTTATTCATCCTCATTTTTTTTCCAAGTTCTTCTTCAATACGAATTAATTGGTTATATTTGGCTACTCTTTCCGATCTTGCGAGTGATCCAGTTTTAATTTGATTAGAATTTGTACCAACTGCCAAATCAGCAATAAATGTATCCTCACTATCTCCTGATCTATGTGAAATTATTGTTTTATACCCAATAGTCTGAGCAAACTTTATAACATCTAATGTCTCTGAAACTGTTCCGATTTGATTTAATTTAATTAGAATTGAATTAGAAGAAATATTTAAAAATCCTTTCTTAAGTCGTTCAAGATTTGTTACATATAAATCATCACCAACAATTTGAACTTTATTAACTGATTTCATTAATTTGCTCCATGCAAGCCAATCATTTTCAGCAAAAGGGTCTTCAATAGATTTAATTTTATATTTTTTGATAATGTTTTGATATTCTTTAATAGATTTTTCAACCGAAATAAAATTTTTTGAATGAATTGAATACTTATTTTTTTTAAACAACTCATTAGCGGCAACATCAAGACATATTGAAACATCTTTACCGTTTTTAAAACCTGCTTTTTTAATAGCAGAAACAATCAAATTTAATGCTTGATTATTACTACTAATCATTGGTGCAAAACCACCTTCATCTCCAACTGATGTTGATAAACCTTTATCTTTAATAAGTTTGCTCAAATTTTTTATAACTACAAAACAAATTCTCATAGCTTCTGTGAATGTTTTTGCCTTATCGGGCCTAATCATAAATTCTTGTATTCTTAAACCATTATCTGCATGAGCTCCTCCATTAATAATATTCATCAAAGGGTAAGGTAATTGAAAATTTTTTTTTAGAAAAAAGGTTTTATATAAAGGTAATTTTCTAACTTTAGCAGAAAGTTTTTTAACAGCCATTGAAACTGCTAACATCGCATTAGCTCCTAAATTAGTTTTTTGTCTTGTGCCATCCAAATTAATTAATAAAGAGTCTATTCTTTCTTGGTTATGAACACTTTGACCTTTGAGTTTTTTTGAAATTTTTGTATTTACTAAATTAATTGCGTTAAGAACACTTTTTCCCAAATATCTTTTATTGTTTTTATCTCTTTTCTCAAATGCTTCGAATGTACCTGTTGATGCTCCTGAAGGACAAATTGCAGATGCAGAATTATTATTAGTATAAACTTCTGCTTCAACTGTTGGATTTCCTCTACTGTCAAAAACTTGACGAGCTTTTATTTTTAGAATTTTACTCACTACTTTTTAATTAAATTATCAATATCATTTAGTTGTTTTAACAAGTTTTCTAACTTATCTAATGAAACCATATTAGGTCCATCAGAGGGAGCGTTGTCTGGATCTTGATGTGTTTCAATAAAAACACCAGCTACACCAACAGCAACTGCGGCTCTTGCCAGATATTCTACAAACTCTCTTTGACCACCAGATGACTCTCCTTGTCCGCCAGGTTGTTGTACAGAATGAGTTGCATCGAAAATTACAGGATAACCATTCTTCGCCATAATAGGTAAAGATCTCATGTCAGAAACTAAAGTGTTATAACCAAAGCTAGCACCTCTTTCCGTTACCAAAATATTGTTATTACCAGAATCAGAAATTTTTTTAGTAACATTGACCATATCCCACGGTGCTAAAAATTGACCTTTTTTTACATTTATAATTTTATTTGTTTTTGCTGCAGCAATTAATAGATCTGTTTGTCTACATAAAAAAGCTGGAATTTGTAATACATCAACATGATTTGCTAGTAATGAACATTGTTCAGTATTATGGATATCTGTTAAAATTGGTACATCTAAATCTTTTTTAATTCTATCAAAAACAGGTAATGAAGCTTCAAGGCCCGCTCCCCTCTTACCTTTCAAGCTTGTTCGATTAGCTTTATCAAAAGAAGTTTTGTAAATAAATCCAAAGTTGAATTTTTTTGTAATCTCTTTGATTTTACCCGCCATATCCATCGCGTGTTGTTCTGTTTCAAGCTGACAAGGACCTGCAATAATGCAAATTTTATTATCATTTGAGATTTCTATATTTCCACAATTAACTTTAATGCTACTCATTTATGATTTTTTGCTGCTTTGATAAAAGAAGAGAATAATGGATGAGGTGACAAAGGTCTAGATTTAAATTCAGGATGAAACTGCACACCAATAAACCAAGGGTGGTTGTTTAGCTCAATAATTTCAGGTAATTTATTATCTGGTGATAATCCTGAAAAAATCATACCTTTTTTTTCAAACTTATCTTTAAAGGCAATGTTCACTTCATATCTATGTCTATGTCTCTCTTTAATTAACTTAGACTTATATATTTTTCTTATTAAAGAATTATCTTTAAGTTTGGCATCATAAGACCCTAATCTCATAGTTCCTCCTAATTCTTTATCAGTTCCTTTGATAATTTTTCCATTTTTATTCCATTCATTAATCAGTCCAATTATTGCTAGGCCCCTCTTATCAAATTCACTAGAGGTAGCATTTTTAATATTTAATTGATTTCTTGCGAATTCAATAATTGCCATTTGCATTCCATAACAAATACCTAAAAAAGGAATTTTATTTTTTCTAGCAAATTTAATTGCTTCAATTTTACCCTCCGTTCCTCTTTTACCAAATCCACCTGGTATTAATATAGCTGAGATATTTTTAAGTTTTTTCTTAATTTCTTTAACTTTTAACTTTTCCGAGTCTATTCTAATTAAGTTAACTTTAATCTTATTATTTATTCCGCCATGAATTAATGCCTCATCCAAAGATTTATAAGCATCTTTTAATTCGACATATTTTCCAATTATTGCAATATTTACTTGTTTTTTGTTTTGTAAAATAATCTTAGTTATTTTTTTCCATGGATTTAAATTTACTGGTTTTTTTGATTTTAGTTTAAAATAATTTAAGACCCGAATATCTAATTTTTCTCTAAAAAAACTTAGTGGTGCTTCATAGATAGTTTTAACATCCACTGTTTCAATTACATTTTTAATATCAACGTTGCAAAATAAAGAAATTTTCTTTCTATGTTCTAAAGGGATTGGTCGTTCAGATCTACAAATTATTATGTCGGGTTGAATACCTATACTTCTCAATTCCTTAACCGAATGCTGAGTAGGTTTTGTTTTTATTTCATCGGAGGCTTTTAAGTATGGAACTAATGTTAAATGTATAAACAGTGCTTTTTTTTTACCAACATCATTTGCAAATTGTCTAATTGCTTCTACAAATGGTAAACTTTCTATATCCCCTACAATTCCTCCAATCTCACAAATAACAAAGTCTTCTTTTGATGAGTCATTTTTGATAAATTGTTTAATACGATCAGTTATGTGAGGAATAACTTGAACTGTTTTACCTAAATAATCTCCTTGACGTTCTTTTTTAAGCACATCATTATAAATTTTTCCTGTTGTAATATTATCTGATTTTTTTGCTGAGACTCCTGAAAATCTCTCATAGTGTCCAAGATCTAAATCTGTTTCAGCTCCATCATCAGTTACATATACTTCACCATGTTGAAAAGGACTCATGGTTCCAGGATCTACATTAAGATATGGATCTAATTTTCTTATTCTGACTTTATATCCTCTAGATTGTAAAAGATAGGCTAAAGAAGCTGATGAAAGACCTTTACCCAAGGAAGAAACCACGCCGCCAGTGACAAATATATATCGCGCCATGGAATTATCTTATAGCGAATATAGAAACAAATGAAAAGTGTTTATTTTAATTTTCAGGAACTGATGGTGTATCTTCAGTTTTTTCTTCTATGGTGTCTAGTACAGAGCCAGTAGGAGTGAGTTCACCACGTGAAATTATTGTTAACCCTAAACTACATACTATAAAAAGAGTGGCCACTATGGCTGTTGCTTTAGTCATGAAGCCACCAGCAGACCTAGAAAGCATAAAATTTTCTTGAGAAACACCTATACCTAAAGCACCTCCCTCAGATTTTTGCATCAAAACAAGTAAAACCAAAATTAAAGCCAATATGATATTTAGGACTAAAAGTATATTTTCCATGAAAGTTTAATTAAAGGTTTTTTTAATTATATCAATAAATTTTTTTGAATTACGTGACTCTCCACCAATTAAAAAGCCATCAATAATCTTAATTTTTTTTAAATCTTTAATATTCTTAATATTTACAGATCCTCCATATAGAACTTTTGTACTCTTATTTTTTATTGAATTCTTTATAAAAAAAATATTTTTTGTTAAATTATCCATCTTAGGAATAAGACCTGTTCCAATAGCCCAAACTGGTTCATAAGCAATTACAATATTTGATAAATTTTTAATTCCTTTAAGACAACTTTTAATTTGATTGCTCAAAACTCTTTTTGTCTTATTTTTTCTTTTTTCTGATAAAGTTTCTCCAATACAAACTATTACCCTTAGACCTGACTTCAATGAACTTTTAATCTTTTTGTTAATTAATTTATTGCTTTCACCATTTAAACGATTTTCTGAGTGTCCTAAAATTATATATTTAGCTCCTACATCTCTTAGCATTTTTGAATTTATTTGACCTGTCAATGAGGTATATTCTAAATTTTCGTTACAGTTTTGGGCTCCGACTTCAATGGATGATTGTTTGAATTTTTGAGATAAATTATGAATTAAAGTAGTAGGAGGACAATAAATTATCTTAAATTTATATTTCCCATAATTTTTTGAGAAAGAGATAACTTTATTAAGAGAATTTAAAGTTTTTAAACCACCAAACATTTTCCAGTTTGCAATAAAATATATATATTTATTTGTCATAAAGGTATTTTTAATCTATAGCTTTGTTTTTTATAGATCAATAAATTTATGAAGTCATGATTAGTAGTTTAAGAAATTTTGCAAAAACGAAAATAGCTGGAGTTTTTGTATTTATTATAATCATACCGTTTGTATTTTGGGGTATGGGTAGTATGTTCAACAGTGGAAATACCAATAACATCGCACAGGTTAATAATACAAAAATCTCAACAAAAGATTTTATGAATTTTATTAATTTAAGTAAAGTACCACAAAATACTATTAAAGAAAATTTAGATAAAAATATAATTGAAGATTTGTTATCCAGAGTTATTTCATCAACCTTACTAGATTTAGAAATTAAAGCCTTTGATATAAAATTGACAGAATTAATTTTATTAAAAAAGATTAAAACAAATAAAAATTTTCATGATGAAAATAATAACTTTCAAAGAACTAAATATGAAAAATTTTTAATTACAAACAATATATCAGCTTCTTTATTTGAGCAAAGAGTCAAGAGTAATGAATTGCAAAAAAAATTATTTGAGTATATTGGTGCAGGAACAGCTATCCCTAATTTTTTAATAAAGAATTTATATGAAGAAGATAATAGGTCTCTTGAAATTGATTATATCGATTTAAAATATTTTTATAAAAGAAAAGAGGAATTTACAAATTTAGAAAAAAAAAACTTTATAAATGAAAATTTAGAAGCTTTAAAAAAAGAATATATTGATTTTGAATTTATTGAATTAAATCCAAAAAATTTAATAGGAATAGAGGAATTTAATCAAGAATTTTTTGACCAAATAGATAAGATTGAAATCAGGATTTCCGAGGGAGATAGTTTTAGAAATATAGTGGATAATTTAGATATAAATCCAATATTAATTGAAAATTATATTCCAAATTCTGATAAAAATGACATTAAAAATAAAATTTACTCACTTAAAACCACAAATATGGAAATAATTGAAAATAACGATAACTTTGTATTATTTAATATTATTAATAGAAATAATAAATCACCAGATCTTAATGATGAAGATATAAATAATCAAATTTCAGAGATGGTTTACCAAAAAAATAAATTTGATACTAATAGAATCATAATAAAAGAGATTGATGAAAAAAAATTTAATGACAAAAGATTTATAGAAATAGGTAATCAGTCAATAGAAAATTTTACAATTAAATCAATTAATGATGATGATAAATTCGATGGCGACTCAATTAAAATCCTTTACTCATTACCTTTAGAATCATTTACATTAATAAGTGATAAAAATAATATATATCTTATCAAAATTAAAAATTCTTCAAAAAACGAATTTAGTAAAAACGACGAACAATATTTAAAATTTGTTGATAAAATGAACGCGAATCAGAGGTTAAATATTTTAAAATCTTATGACTTGCTTTTAAATGATAAATATAAAGTGGAATTAAATCAAAAAACTATCGACAGAGTAAAAAATTATTTCAAATGAAAATAAATCGAAACTTCAAAGATTTTAAGTTTCGACATAGAAGCAAAAAAAATCAAATAATTTATACATCTAAAAAAATTAATAATGATGATGAGATATTAAATTTGATTGACAATTTTTTAATAGAAAAGAATAGTTTTATTTTTGAATCTGTTGAAAAAGGAAAGATTAAAGGAAGATATACAATTTTTGGTAAAAATCCTGATAAAATCTGGGAATTTAATAATAATAATTCATATTTAATTAGAAATAAAAAAAGATTTAAATTAAAAAATAAACCTGAATATTTAATAGATAAGATTATCGAGGAATTTAAATTTGAGACACCAAAAAAATTACCAAAAATATGTTCTTTAATATCAGGTTATTTTTCATATGATTCTATTAGATATATTGAAAAAATTCCTAATAGTTGCAAAAATGATCTTAATTTACCGGATGTAAGATTATTAAGACCTAGAACCCTTATAATTTATGATGATTTGAAAAAAAAAATATTTTATATAATTAATATTTTTAATGATGAAAAAATTAGTGACTATGAAAAGAAATATGAAAGTATAAAATCTGAGCTTTTTAAACTTACTATTCAAACCTCTATTAAAAAATTAAATGAAACAAAAAGTAAAAACGATAATGATATTAGAGTAAAATCTAATACTTCAAAGAACAAGTTTCTTAGTATTGTTAATAAAGCCAAAAAATATATTAAATTAGGAGATGTTTTCCAGGTGGTTTTAAGTCAAAGATTTGAGGCAAAATTAACTAAAAGACCAATTGATATTTACAAAAAATTAAGGATTACGAACCCTTCGCCTTTTATGTTTTTCTTTAATTTTGATGATTTTCAAATAATTGGGGCCAGTCCTGAAATATTAGTAAGATTAAGGGATAATAAAATTACTGTAAGACCAATTGCTGGAACGAGACCTAGGGGTAAAACTAAAAAAGAAGATCTTTATTATGAAAAAGATTTACTAAATGACAAAAAAGAATTGTCAGAACATTTAATGCTTTTAGATTTAGGCAGAAATGATGCAGGAAAAGTATCTAAAATAAATTCAGTTAAAGTTACTGAAAAATTTATTATTGAAAGATACTCTCACGTTATGCATATAGTTTCGAATGTAGTTGGTGATTACAATAGAAAATTTTCAAAATTTAAATCTTTATTAGCAGGATTTCCTGCTGGTACAGTATCTGGTGCACCAAAAATAAGGGCTATGGAAATTATTGATGAACTAGAAACAACAAGAAGAAAAGTTTATGCTGGAGGAATTGGATATTTTTCAGCTAATGGAGAGTTTGATACTTGTATTGCTCTTAGAACGGCAATAGCAAAAAATAATAAATTTTACGTTCAAGCTGGAGCAGGTATTGTAGCAGATAGTAATCCAATTAAAGAGTACGAGGAAACAATTAATAAAGCTAAAGCTTTGATTAATGCGTTGAGATAATGAAAATTTTATTAATTGATAATTATGATAGTTTTACATTCAATCTTTATCATTATTTATCTTCATTAAAAACAAAAGTTGACGTTATTAGAAATGATAAAATTACTTCAGAAGAAATTTTAAAAAATAAATATAATAAAATTGTAATTTCACCTGGACCTGGAAATCCAAATCAATCCGGGAACTGTTTAAATATATTAAAAACCCTTTATAAAGAAATACCATTTCTTGGTGTTTGTTTGGGTCATCAAATTATAGGTCAAGTTTTTGGTTCAAAAATTATTCAAGCAAAAAAGTTAATGCATGGAAAAACAAGTAGAATACAATCTAAACAAATTGGTATCTTAAAAAACCTTCCAAAAACTTTTGAGGCTACAAGATATCATAGTTTAATAATTGATAAAAAATCATTATCAAAAAATTTAGAAATTACCGCTGAAACTATTGATGGATTAATCATGGGTGTTCAGCATAAAAAATATAATATTCATGGTGTACAATTCCATCCAGAAAGTATTAAAACTAAATTAGGAATGAAAATATTAAAAAATTTTATTAAATATTAATATATGGAACAAATTATAGAAAAATTAAAAAAAAAAGAAAATTTAACTTTTACCGAAAGTAAAGCGGCTTTTGAATTATTAATGACAGGAAGAGCAAATGAAAATGAGATTTATAATTTTTTAACCCTGCTTTCAGAAAAAGGTGAGGTTTCAGATGAAATTGCTGGAGGAGTTTATGTTCTTAGAGAAAAATCAAAAAGGGTAAATGTTACTGACTGTATTGATACTTGTGGAACTGGTGGCGATGGTATGAATACTTTAAATATTTCTACTGCTGCGGCATTACTTTTGGCTAGTATGGGTACTAAAGTAGCCAAGCATGGGAATAAGGCTGTATCATCAAAATGTGGCTCTGGAGATGTTCTGGAGGCTCTTAAAATTAAAATAGATCACGAACCAAATGAAATAGAAAAAGAAATCAATAATAATAACTTTGGTTTTATGTTTGCTCCAAATTATCATAGTGCTATGAAATTTGTGGGTCCTGTTAGAAAAAAGATTGGTAAAAGGACTATTTTTAATATGATTGGACCCTTAAGTAGCCCTGCTTTAGTAAATAGGCAAGTTGTAGGTGTTTTTGATAAAAAGTTACTAATGATATTTGCAGAAGGACTTAAAAATTTGAAAATAAAATTTGCATGGATTGTAAATAGTGAAGATGGGTTAGATGAAATCTCCCCTTACGCAAATACAAATATAATTCAATTAAAAGATGGCCTAATATCTGAGATTACTATTGATCCAAAAGCTCTTAATATTAATGCAGAAAAACTTGACAATTTAATTGGTGATGATGCAAATTTTAATGCTTATAAGATAATTGAAATTTTTAAAGGTCAAGATAATGATTTTTCAAAAGCTGTTTGTTTAAATGCAGCTGCTGGATTAATAGTAAGTGAAAAATTTACAAATTTTTCGGACTCTTATAAATTTTCAAGAGAATTTATTTTATCTGGAAAACCCTACTCACATTTAGAAAAAATTCAAAATGTCTGAAAATATATTAAATAATATAATAACAAAAAAGATCGAAAGAATAGACTTTTTAAAAAAATCAACTAATTTAGACTATTTAAATGAAATTATTGATAAGAACAACTCTTATATTAATTTTAAAGAAAAAATTCAAAAAAATATAATTCAAGATAAAATTTCAATTATAGCTGAAATCAAAAAAGCAAGTCCATCCGCAGGTGTCATCATAGATAATTATAACCCAGTTGAAATTGCAAAAATTTATAATCAAAATAAAGTTACTTGTTTATCAATTCTTACAGAGGAAGATTTTTTTTTAGGAGATTTAATTCACATAAGTAAAGTTAAACAACAATTTGATTTACCAATTTTGTGTAAAGATTTTTTTATTGATAAATTTCAAATACCATTGGCTAAAAGTTATGGAGCTGATGCAATTTTGATTATTCTTGCAGGCGTATCTGATGATTTGGCAAATGAATTATATGACGAAGCATTAAGATTAAATATGTCAGTAATTGTTGAGGTACATACTGTAGAAGAAGCAAAAAAAGCTCTAAATTTTAAAGATGCTTTGATTGGAATTAATAATAGAAACTTAAAAACACTTAAGACTGATATAAATACAACCTATAGTATTCATAATATACTTACTAAACACCATGGACCTTTAATTTCTGAAAGTGGAATTAAAACAAAAGATGAACTCCTGGATTTAAAAAATAAAACTTCTATTAAAACTTTTTTAATTGGTGAATCACTTTTAAAAAATTTAACAGAAAATTCTATTTTTTCAGTTTTATAATTGAATAAACCCCTATTTTAATTGCTTATTTAACTATTGTTAATTCATAAGAACTTTTATAGAACATTGTTTGTACGATATTTGTTCTTATGCTTACAAAAAAACAAAAAAACCTGCTTTTATTTATCAACAAGAAGTTGAGAAGTTCTGGTGTTTCTCCTTCTTATGAAGAAATGAAGCAATCTCTTAATTTAAAATCTAAATCTGGAATACATAGATTGATTAGCGCTTTAGAGGAGAGAGGGTTTATTAAAAGATTAGCTCACAAAGCAAGAGCTTTAGAGGTCATAAAGTTACCAGAAACAGCTTCAGCAAATGATATTTATAATAGTTTTTCACCTAGTGTTATTAAAGGTGGTTTAGATGAGGTTAATATTAACTCTGATGAGATGGGGGTTCCTGTTCTTGGAAAAATAGCTGCTGGTACACCAGTTGAGGCAATACAAAATGAAGTATCGAGAATTCCTTTACCTAATAATTTAGAGAAGAATGGCGATTATTTTGGTTTAAAAGTTCAAGGAGACTCGATGATAGAAGCTGGTATCAATGAAGGTGATACAGTTATTATAAGAAGAACTGATACTGCTGATAATGGAAAAATTGTTGTAGCTTTAATTGATGAGCATGAAGCAATGCTTAAAAGAATTCGTAAAAAAGGTAAAGTAGTTGCACTTGAGAGCGCCAATAGAAATTACGAAACTAAGATTTTTGGACCTGATAGAGTAAAAGTTCAAGGAGTTTTAGTATCTTTATATAGAAACTTCTAAAAAAATAGTCTAAACATCACTGATGTCAAAAGTAGCAACTAGATTTGCTCCCTCACCTACTGGAGCTCTTCATATTGGAGGTGTAAGAACAGCACTATTTAATTGGTTATTTTCTAAAAACCAAAAAGGAACATTTCACCTAAGAATTGAAGATACTGATAAAGAAAGATCTAAAGATGAACATAAAATTCAAATTATTAAATCTTTAAAATGGCTTGGTATAGAGCATGATGGTGAAGAATATATTCAATCATTTAAAATTAATGATCATATAAATATAGCAAATGAATTACTTAAAAACGGTAATGCTTATAAATGTTACTGTTCTAGTGAAGAAATTGAAGAACAAAAAAAAAGAGCTAGACAAAAAAAACTTCCATATATTTATAATAGAAAATGGAGAGATATACCAGAATCTGAAGCTCCTAAAGATATAAAACCGGTAATAAGATTTAAAAGTAAAATTAATGGATCAACAGTTCTGAAAGATTTGGTTCAAGGTGATGTTGAAATTGATAACAAAACAATTGAAGATTTTATAATTTTAAGAAATGATGGTACACCGACATATAATTTATCTGCTACAGTCGATGATCATCAAATGAATATGACGCACATTATTAGAGGAGATGATCATAAAATTAATACATTCAAACAAATGCAAATTTATCTTGCTATGAAATGGGATTTACCAAAGTTTGCACACATACCACTTATTCATACAATAGAGGGTAAAAAATTATCAAAAAGAGATAATGCATCAACATTAGACGACTATTCTAAAATTGGTATAATACCTGATGCATTAAGAAATTATTTACTTAGATTAGGCTGGTCTTTTGAAGATAAGGAAATATTTACTCTAGATGAGAGTATTAAGCACTTCAACTTAGATGGTATAGGGAAATCACCATCAAGGCTAGATATGAGTAGAATTTTGTCAATGAATGAGCATTACATTAAAAATATTGATGAAAATGATTTATTCAATCAACTATCTGAATACTGTAAATTATATAAGAGTAAAATTGAATCGGATAAAAAAGATAAGATCAAAACTTCTCTTACTTTTTTAAAAAATAAGGCAAAGACATTAGAGGATATATTTAATAATGGTCAATATATTCTATTGGACAAGGTAAATTTCAATCAGGATGATATTAAACTAATTGATGATAAAGCAAAAAAAGTCATTTCTGATTTCACCACTCAATTTGCTACTGTTGATAAACTAAGCAAGGAAACATTAGAGCCAATAGTAAATGAATTGATAAAATCAAATTCTACAAATTTTAAAGGTGTTGGCCAGCCTTTAAGAATAGCTTTAACAGGTTCAAAATTTGGACCTGGAATATATGACATAATTATTTCTTTAGGAAAAGAGGAAGTTACAAAAAGACTAACTAACAAGAAACTTAGCTAATACTGAGGCAGCTTCATCAGAAGATGAAGTTTTTGATCTAATTTTAGTTAAAGTTTCTTCACAATCACTAATTTGTTTCCTCATCAATTCTGGATTTTTTAAAAAGTAAACAACTGAATTGTAAATCTCTTTAGCATTACATTCTTTTTGTATTAATTCTGGAATTATTTCTTTGTTATTAATTATATTAATGATGTTAGCAAATTTTATTTTTACAAGCATTTTAACAATTAAAAAATTTAATAAGTTCATTTTATAGATAATTATTGATGGAACTTTAGCATTACAAATTTCAAGAGAAACAGTTCCAGATTTAGAAACTGCAAAAATAGATTTATTTAGTACTTGATTTTTAATATTTTCATCAGAAATAACTTCTACATTTTCTAAATTTGTATTATTAATTTTCTTATAAATTAAATTCCTGTTCTCATCAGTGGCATGAAAGACAAATGTATAAAAATCAAATTTTGTATTCATTAAATTTATAAAATCAATCAAGATTGGTAATAGTAAATTTACTTCAGATGATCTACTACCACAAAAAAGAGAAATTATTTTTCTATCACTTGATATAATGTTAGATAGATTTGTTTTATTTTTTGCTTCTTGTTCTAATAAAGGATGGCCAACAAAAGTATTTGGAATATTTTCTTTATCAAAATATTTTTTTTCAAAATCAAATAATAATAAAATATGATCTAAAAATTTTTTAAATTTTTTAACTCTACCCTCTCGCCATACCCATACTTGAGGTGCTACATAATGAACAGTTTTGATCTCATTATTTATTTTTTTAACCTTTTCAGCAACTCTTAACGTAAAATCAGGACTATCTACACTAAACAAAATATCTGGATTAAACTTTATTATCTCTTCTACAGTTTTGTTTATCTTACTTTTAATTTTGAATATATTAAACAAAACGCTTGTAAAACCAATATAAGTAATTTCCTTAAGATCAAAAATAGATTTAATTCCTAATGAATTTAAATGTATTCCACCAACACAAGAATATTCAACATCAGGATTTTTTTTTTGAAGTTTTAATATGACTTTAGAAACAAGTTTATCTCCAGAAGGTTCACCAGTTAAAATAAAAATTTTTTTCATATTACAGAAATGAACATTTTATTTTTATTAGCAAATTTTATACATTTATTTTTATCTAAGAAAACATGTTGTTTATTTTTAACAACAATACCCTTTAATCCTGCAGTTTTGCTTTGTTTAAAAGTATTAAATCCAATAGTAGGTAGATCAACACGTAGATCTTGTCTATTTTTTGGAAACTTAACTAATACCCCATGATTTCTAAACTTTTTACTTCTACATTTTTCTATCATTTTTTTGGTTCCACTCTTACTTTCTATTGAAACGACTTTATTATTTCTAACCACAACACCCTGGCTAAAATTATAACCATTCAATTTGTTTAACGTTTTAACTGCTAAATGAATGTCTAGTTTATCTTGATTATTAGGTTTTATTTTTGAACGATAATTTTTTTTTAGAATTAGTTCGGGATTAAATATTAAAGAATTTTCAGTTTTAATTTTATTTTGAGCTAATATCTTAATTATTTCTTTTAAAATCGCTGCATCACCAAGTTTAGATGCTTTTATTATCCTTGGTATATAAAAAATACCTTTAAAATCTAATTTTAATTTAGAAAAATTTGGTTTATTTACTTTGCCTGCAAATAAAACTCTTTTGCAATTATTTTCTTTAAGAATATTAATAATTTTTCCAAATTGGCCTATTGAAACTGGAAAAGATTTTTTATCTTTTCTAAATCTTTTTGATTTAGATAAATCTATTATACAATATTTAATTTTTTTTTTTTTAATAGTTTTATAAATTATCTTTGGGAAGGAAGTATCACCAAAAATTAACCCAATCATTATTTTTCATAAAAGTTAAAATTAATTACAACTCTTATATTTTCATCAGTACAATCAACACCACAATGCTTTTGATGACCATCAAAGATTACAATTCTATTCGCTTTACTTGTAACTTTTTTTCCGTTTTGAAACAAGGTAGACCCATTATTATCATTACAATAAAAAACTGCTGTTTTAATATTTTCTAAATTTGTATCTACATGCATCAGAGATTTTTTATTAATTTCTTTTTTTGTTGTGAGGTTTGCTTTAACTCTATATGTAGATTTTGGATCAATTTTTTTCAATATTGGTAAAATAATTTTGTAGTAAGGAGAAACTATCTGTCCACCATCGTCAACGAATAAGTGAGTAAATTGGAAATCTCCATCTTGTAATTTGGATTTACCGTTAACAAAATTCCATGGAAATTTTGCTTCTAATATGACGCTTAAAATCTTATTAAATATTTTTTGATCTAAAAAATTGTCTATCGTTTTCATTTTTCAAAATGGGCTACATATAGGTCTTTTTTTATCTTCTAACAAAAATTTTACGACATCTTTGACAAGTTCTGACTCTTTTAATTCAGAATTTAAATTTTCTAAATTTAAAAAGATATTATTATCTTTAAAAATTTCCTTGTAAGCATGATTTAATTCCATAATAATTTGATTAGATATTTTTTTTCTCCTTAAACCTATTAAGTTAATTCCTTGCAAAACACTTCTATTTCCGTGAACTATACCATATGGTATTACGTCTTTCAAAACACCACACATGCCACCAATCATTGCTGATTTACCAATTCTTGTAAATTGTTGAACTGCTGAATTTCCTCCAATAATAACTTCATCAGCAACCTTAGCGTGCCCTCCTAAAGGAACATTATTAGCCAAAATAACGTTATTTCCTACTATGCAATCATGAGCAATATGAGAAGAAACCATAAACAAACAATTACTACCCACCTTTGTTATGCCTCCACCTCCTAATGTGCCAGGATTAATTGTTACATACTCCCTTATTAGATTATTATCACCTATTTCTAAAATAGTTTCCTCCCCTTTAAATTTTAAATCCTGAGGGTCGTTACCAATTGATGAAAATGGATAAATTTTATTATTTTTTCCTATTTTTGTGTTCCCTGTTATTGAAACATGATTTTGGATATCTGTTTTTTCACCAATTTCAACATTGGGCCCAATAACTGAATAAGCACCAATTTTTACATTTGATGATATTTTTGCTTTTGAGTTAATAATTGCAGTTTTATCAATCATTTATTTTCTCTTAGAAATTCTCTTATATTTTTAGCTGGGTAACCCATTACTTTAGAGTTGTCAGGTATGTTTTTTATGACGCCGCTTCCACCAGCAATCTCAACATTATTTCCTATTTTTAAATGACCAGAAATACCTGCTTGACCTCCAATTTTCACATTATTTCCAATGGTAGTACTACCAGCTATACCAACCTGACCAGCAATTATTGAATTATTTCCAATTTTAACATTATGCGCAATATGAATTTGATTATCAAGATACGTATTTTTTCCAATCACAGTATTAGACATGGAACCACGATCAATAGTAGCACCACATCCAATTTCAGAATTTTCTTCAATAATTACTAATCCAATATGAGGGTATTTAATATTACTAAATTTATCAGGAAAAAAACCAAACCCTTTTTTTCCAATAACACAATTATCTAGAATACTTACATTATTTTTAATTAATGAATTTCGAATAATTGAATTTGATCCTATATAACAGTTATCTCCAATTTGTACATTTTTCTCTATTATAGAGTTATTTCCTATATTACAATTTTTACCAATTTTAACATTACTACCAATTAAAACATTTTTGCCATAACTTACAATTTCCTTAAAATTTGTTTTATCAATGTATTGGGTGTTATTATCAAAATTGTCAATTACTGCCTCTGGATAAAATTTTTCTGTTACTTTTGCAGTAGCTATTAAAACATTTTCAACAGAAATTGGCATACATGTTTTGGGTAAATCATTTTCAAGAGATTTAGTGGTTATACAAAACGAAGCTTTTGTATGCTTTACTAATTCTTTATATTTCTTAGAATGAAAGAAAGTAATACAGTTCGCATCAGCTGTAACTAGATCCCTAATATCTTTTATATGTCCTTTATAATTTAAATCTTTATTATTAATATCAACTAACTCCAAAATTTTATCTATTTGAAAAGGCCCATGATTGTTAAAGAATGGATTTATCATTAATGCTTTTTATCAAAGCTAATTATAGAATGTTATCAATATTTATTGCTAATTATTTCTTATCTACAATAGTCGCTGACCATATTGCATCTGCCATTTTTTTTTCATTTACAAATGCTTCTCCTTGATATTTCCATACCCTACCATGAGATCTTATTGCTTTTATTTTCAACAATAGTTTACAATCTGGTATTACTGGATTTCTAAAACGAGCTTTTTCAACACCCATTAAGAAAACAAGTTTATCATCATATGTTGATTTATCTATTCCGTGTGCAGTGAGTGCAGCTGCAGATTGACCAAAAGCTTCTACAATTAACACTCCTGGCATAACTGGCTGACCAGGGAAATGACCTTGAACAAAAAAACTATCTTTTTTAACATTTACTACTCCAGTTGCAGACTCCAATTTTTTAATATCATAAAGTTCATCGACTAAAAGCATAGGTTTTCTGTGTGGAATTAATTGTTCAATTTGCTCTTTATTTAATTTTGTCATCTATTTTAATTTTTCATTAGTCAATCTTAATATCTCATTTGAAATATCATATTTATCTTTAGATATATATATAGCCTCTTTACTTAATATAATATCAATTAAATTTTTTTTTGCATAGTCTTCTAGTATAGGATTAATTAGTTGGACTAATTTGTTCATTTCATCATTTCTTTTTTTATTTAAGTCGTTTGATAATTTTTTTTTTAATTTTTCATATTTATTAAGATTTAGATTATGTTGTGAGATTTTTTTTTTTATATCTTCACTAGTAGCAACGTTTTTAATCTTGTTTATCTCATCAATTTCGTCTTTTAAATTCTTTTGATTAGCTTTAAGATTTTCAATATTTTTTTTATTTAAAACATTTAACTCATCAAGTACTTTTTTTCCAATATTTGAGTTATTAATTACATAATTTAGATCCATGTAAACTATTTTCTCATTTGAATGTGAGTTAACTTGAAAGAAAAATATAATAAAAAATATAAAATAAAATTTAAATTTAAACATTTAAAATGTAGTTCCTAAATCAAACCTAAACGTTTCTGCTTCATCTGTTGAGGCTTTTGACAATGTCTGTGAAAGTGAAAATGATAAAGGACCAATAGGTGTAAACCAATCAACACCAACACCATAAGAACTTCTAATTTTGTTAGAGTCATCTATCGATGAGTCATAATCTACACCCCACAGATTCGCAGCATCTAAAAATATCAAAAAATCTGTGTTTTGAGCGTTTTCAAGAAAAGTTGGTAAAGTACTCGATATATTTAGTGCTGATAAATAATTACCACCAACAAAATCAGCTCCATCTTTTGGTCCAATCTTTCCATATTCAAATCCTCTTAATTTACTAGAAGGTACATTGATTCTTTCAGATAATTTTACATTATCATTTGTTAATGAATTAGCTGCGCTAAGATATATTGAAAATGTTGTAATGTTTTCCTCATATAATTCAGTATAATATTTATAATCATATGTATTTTTTAGAGTGTTAGTTTCACTAATTAAAGGTACATTTAGGTAATAAGTGCTTCTAAATCCATCAGAAGTTTGAAATTTTTGATTTCTTTTATCATAATCAAATTTTAAATTTAAAAATGAGTCCCAATAGTTTCCCTCTTGTTTTTTCATATTGCTTGAAGCTGAAGTATCGGTCTCTATTTTTTCATAATAATTTGAAGAACCCATTCCCAATCTAAAATCATCAAGATATTCAAAATTAGTTCCAAATGTAAAGCCATTTTTGTTAGTTTTATATCCATAGTCTTTAAGTTTGTCTGTCTCCGATGCTTCTAAAGATGCGTAAACTGATTTGTCACTATTCAAAAAATTTGGATTAGTTACAGAAAATAGTCCTTTAATTGTCTCAGTACTAAATGATACATTGCTGTTTAATCCAATCCCTCTTCCTAAAAAATTATTTTCGGTCACACCAAATCCAATAGATTTACCTGAGGTACCAACACCTGCAGAAGCAGTTATTTCTCCTGTAGGTTTTTCTTCAACATTAATGTCAATTATTTTTTGATTGAAACCACTCCCATCTCTTACGATGCTATCGATATCTTTAAAAAAATTTAGATTTTTAATATTATTGATTGATTTATTTTTTAAAATTTCATTATATGGGTCACCTTCATCAAGTTCAAACTGATTACGTATTACTGTTTCTTGGGTCACATTATTTCCAAAAATATTAATACGTTCTACAAAAAATCTTTCAGTTTCAATTATATCAAATGTTAAATTTAGTTTATTATCATTAATATTTTCAATCACATTAACATCAACACTTTCATATTGCTCATCTAATGCAAGAATATCAATTTCTTCTAGAATCTTTTCAATAGAATTAATTGAATATGGTTTATTCTTTAATTTTGATAATAGTTTTTCTAATTTTAAAAAATTAGATTTTTCATAATCGATGGGTAAATTAAGTTTAAGTTCATCAAAAAAAATTTTTGGGCCTGCATTAATATTGTAAATTAATTCAAATTCATTTTCGTTAATGATTTTTGCGAAGGATGTATTCACTTTAACTTGAAAATAACCTTTATTTAAAAAAAAATTAGTTAATAATCGATTATCAAAATTAATTAAATCTTCATTTAAAAATTTTTTTCCAGATATAAATTTCCAAAATTTATACTCTTCACTTAAGATAACACTTCTTAATTTTCTATCTTTAAATACTTTATCACCAATAAATGTAATCTTTCTTATTTTGGCTTTATCTCCAAGATCAATTTTATATTGAATATTAACTTTATTGTTATCTAAATCATCAACAAAAACATCTACTTTAGAAAAATAATATCCTAAATCTTTTAACGTAGATAAAATTTTTTCTTTATCATGATTTAGATCAACTAAATTATACGATGATCGATTTCTTAATCTTAAATCTTTTGTGATTGGCTCTTTTATTTTTTTTGCTTTAACTCCATCAAAAAAAATATTCTCAATTATAGGATTTTCAACAACTAAAATTTTTAATACATTATTATCAAAGTTTACATTTACATTGCTAAAAAAACCAGATCCATACAACTCTTTTAAAATATTATTAATTTTATCATTATCAATATCGTCATTAATTGATACCGAAGTAAACATTTCAATTGTTTCATTTGGAATTCTTTCATTTCCTATAATTTCAATTTTTTTAAGAGGTTCGGGAAAAACTTGCTTAATAACTATTAAATTAAAAAAAATTATTAAAAGAAAAATTTTGCAAAAAAGTTTAATCATCAGCCAAATTTATATACTTTATACATTGATTTTTAAACGAACATATTTATTCAAATTAATAATGTTTTCAATTTTTTTTGGCTTAATTCTTTTGTATTTCACAAATTCTTTATTATTAATAAATTTCCATAATCTTTTGTAAATTTCATTATATTTAATTTTTCCATCAAGATACAATTCAACAATTCTGTCATTAGCTGCAACCAATACTGTCTCAAATAAAGAGCTTTCTTCAGGTAATTTATTTAAGATTTTAATCATGGGAAACTTAATTAAATTTACTTCTTTAAGATTTAAATTATTCAATACATTAAGATCTAAAATTTTAGAATTAAATTTATAATTTTTATTATGATATAATGAATTTTTAATTGGTATCTCCATAGTAGTATCATGAAAAACAGATTTAATTAAACCATTTTGAAATTTAACAATGGCGTGTAAATATGACTTTGGATGAGTGAGTATATTAAGTTTGTCATATGAAATATCAAAAATATTTCTAGCTTCTATAACTTCTAAAACTTTATTCATCATTGTAGATGAATCAATTGAAATTTTTTTACCCATTTTCCAATTAGGATGTTTTAGTGCTTGAGCAATTTTAATTTTTTTGAAGTTTGATATTTTAGTATATAAAAAGGGTCCACCTGAAGCTGTAATAAATATTTTTTCTATATCTTTTTTATTTTCATCTTTAATGGCATACCATATAGAAAAATGTTCTGAGTCAACTGGTAAAAATTTTGTTTTATGTTGTTTAAGTTTATTTTTAATTAAAGGCCATCCGCATACTATGGACTCTTTATTAGCTATAGCAATATTCTTGGTATATTTAATTATTTCAATACTTGGTTTGAGGCCTTCTATACCTATAATTGAACTCATCACATAATCAATTTTGTTTGGAAAAATTTTTTTAAGTTTATCAAAATTATTATAAACATTAATATTTTTTTTTATTGCAATTTTTTGAGCAATTTTAAAATATTTATTATCGGTAATGATTAAATTTCTAACATCAAAAATTTTAGCTTGTTTAAATAATTCTTTATAGTTACTTTTCGCTGTTATCAGTTCTATTTTAAAATTTTTTTTGTCATTTTTAATAATTTTTAATAAAGTTTTTCCAATTGAACCTGTAGAACCCAAAATTGCAATTTTTTTTTTCATATATTAAAAAAATATTAATCCTAATAGATATGAGAAAGGCAATACAAACAATGTTCCATCTAACCTATCTAATAATCCACCATGACCTGGCAGAATTAAACCTGTATCTTTAACGTTAGCTCTTCTTTTAAGATATGAAATCAACAAATCACCTAGCTGGCAAACAAGTGATAAAAATAAAACTAAAAAAAATGATACTAAGATCTTATTCATTGAAGCTAGTTCAATAATCATATCTTTATATATAAATAATAAAAAGATTAATGGTATTAATGAAAATACAAAAGAACCTATACTTCCAGATATAGTCTTGTTTGGACTTATTTTAGTTAACTTTTTACCACCTATTAATTTACCAATACAATAACCACCCGTATCTGAAAATACACAAATTGATATATAGAATATTAAATCTAGAGGCGGATAACTGTAAAGCTTATAGCTTGTATAGATAAACATCATTAAATATACAGCTCCAATTATATAAAATAGATAGATTAAAGTTAGTTTTTTTGTAAAAGCTTTTTTAACTAAATTAGTAAATTCGTTATATAAAATAATTGAAGCAATTAACAATAACATAAGCCACAAATGTTTACTAATGAATAGACCTACTAATAATATTAGTAATAGTAAAAATGAAGTTAAAATTCTTTTATATAAATTTGAATTCATTAAATCTTACCAAAATTTCTTTTTATAAACTTAAATTTTTTTATTATCTTTTCGAAATCATTTCCATCAAAATCAGGCCATAATTTCCTTTCAAAAAATATTTCAGAATATGCAAGTTGCCATAATAAAAAATTACTTAATCTTTTAGTGTTTCCGGTTCTAATTAACAAATCTGGATCGGGTATATTCTTAGTTTGTAAAAACTTATTTAAATTTTTTTCATTTATTTTTTCTTTTTTTTTATTCAACTTTTTTATAGCATTAATCAATTCAAATTTAGATCCATAATTTAAAGCTAAATTAATTTGAAGTTTAGTATTTTCTGAAGTTTTTTTTTCTGATAAATTTAATAGCTTATTAAGTTTTTTTGAAAAATTTTTAATACCTATTATTTTAAGTTTAATATTTTGTTTATTCAAATCATCAATTCTTTTAGTTAAAAAAGTTTCAAGTAATTTAAATAAATAATCAATTTCTTTTTTTGGTCTTTTCCAATTTTCTGTGGAAAATGCATACAATGTTAAGAATCTTATGTCATTTTTAATTGAAACTTTGATTATCTTTTCTACAGTGTGTAAACCAGCTTTATGACCAGCATTTCTTGAATTTTTATTTTTTAATCCCCATCTACCATTGCCATCCATTATAATGGCTACATGATTTAATGGATTCATATCTTCATTATTTCTTTTTCTTTTGATGATACCTTTTCGTCTATAATTTTAACATGATCATCTGTGATTGATTGAACATTTTTCTCAAAAGATTTTTCATCATCTTCTCCAATTTCTTTATCTCTTAAAAGTTTTTTTAGTTCTTCATTAGCGTCTCTTCTAATATTTCTTATCGATACTTTGCATTTTTCACCAATTGATTTAATAATCTTTTTTAACTCCAGTCTTCTTTCTTCATTCAGCTCTGGAATAGGCAATCTAATAAGTTGTCCGTCTATCTGTGGATTTAAACCTAAATCAGATTTCTTTATCGCCGCATCAACCAAAGGTATATTGTTTGCATCCCAAACTTGAATATTTATCATTCTGGGTTCAGGGGTTGTTATGCTGCCAACTTGATTAATTGGTGTCTGTTGCCCGTACACTTCAACTTTAATTAAATCAAGCATAGCCGCATTTGCCCTTCCAGTTCTTAAAGATGTTAATTCTTTTGAAAAAACCTCTATGGCTTTATCCATTTTAAGGCTGTAAGATTTTTCATCAAACATTTATTCCCCAATCTTTATTCTATAAAATTCTTTTATCTTTAAGTCAGGGATCGAAAGTTCATGTATAATATCTTTAACTTTCTTTTTAGGCTCCATTACCCACGCTTGTGATAAAAGTGCATTTTCCTCTTTAAACTTGTTCATTTTACCTATGCTAATTTTTTTTGCAATTTCCTCAGGTTTACCAGAATTTTTTAATTCTTCCGTAACAAGCTCTTGCTCTTTATCAATAATTGATTGATCTATTAAATCAGATTCTAATGCTAAAGGATTAGAGGCTGCTATATGCATTGAAAGTTGTTTGCTAAAAGATTTTATTGTATCAGATTTATCTTTAGTTTCTAAAGATACTATAACTGCCAGTTTTGAAATATTACGATTAATTACTGTATGCAGGTAATGATTATTTATTGTTCCTAAATTATCAATAGTTTTTGCTTTTCCAATAGTGATCTTTTCTCCTATCTTAGCTATTAAAGATACAATATTATCTTCTACGGTCTCACCATTTTTCATTTTAGATTTGCTGAGTTCATCAATATTTGAATTTTTTTCATTATTTAATTCACTAAGCTCAAAAACAAAATTAGTAAAATCTTCATTTTTTGCAACAAAATCTGTTTCACAATTAACCTCTATGACGGAAGTTTTATTTTCATCACCGCTAACAGCTACAACTCCTTCTTTAGCATCTCTAGACATTTTTTTTGAGGCTTTAGAAATACCTTTAACTCTTAATATTTCTATAGCTTTATCAATATCACCAGAAGATTCTTTTATAGCTAAATTGCAATCTTTAAAACCTGCACCAGTTACTTCTCTTAATTTCTTGACTTTTTCTATGTCGCTCATACTAATTTAACTTTTTCTTTTTATCTGTTGCAAATTTTTTATCTAACTTTTCTCTGTCTAATTCCTCACCCGTTTTACCCTGGTTATTCTCCGTATTTTCTTTTTCAGGTTCTTTTTTGGTTTGATTTGGTATTGAACTTTTTGCATTATTAATAGTTTCTTTAACTAGGTTACAATATAAATCTATAGCTCTTCTAGCATCATCATTACCTGGTATTGGAAAATCAATGCTATCTGGATTAGAATTACTGTCTAATATTGCAATTATTGGAATTCCCAATTTAACCGATTCAGCAATAGCTAATGACTCATAATTAGTGTCAATTATAAAAACTAAGTCTGGGACCTTTTTCATTTCTGCTATTCCACCCAGTGATCTTTGAAGCTTGTCTTTTTTAACACTCATTTTGAGTAATTCTTTTTTTGTAAAGCCTCTATTTTCGGCAACAAGATCCATTTCTAATCTCTTTAGTTTTTTAATTGAATTAGAAATAGTTCCCCAGTTAGTTAACATTCCACCTAACCATCTGTAATTTACAAAGTATTGATCAGTGTCTTTTGCTACTTCAGCTATAGCTTCTGATGCTTGTTTTTTAGTTGAAACAAACAATATTTTTCCATTATTTTCTATAGTCTTATAAACCTGTTCCAAAGCTAATCTAGTTAGCTCTAGAGTTTGTGTTAAATCTATTATGTGAATAGAGTCTCTCTTACCAAAAATATACTTTTTCATTTTTGGATTCCATCTTAATGTTTTATGGCCAAGATGAACGCCTGCTTCTAATAATTGTTGTATAGTAAAGTTAGGTATTTTCATATTTATTCCCGGTTAAGCCACCACAGTAATTTCCATTTAAGGACCGGAGGTATTAAACCAAAAACTGTGTGCGTGTTAATTTAAATTAGCCAGTGTTTACTAAGATTTCAACAATTTAACAAGAGTTTATTTAGCTTATTGTACTTAAGATTTCTCTTTTTCTTAATAGATTAAGAGATTTTCTGTCAAAATTCATAGTATCTTTAATTCTAAACTTTAAACTTTTATTATCAATCAATAATTCAATATTCACCTTAGTTTTTCCATCTTTTTTTATAAATTTTGATATTTCTTCAATGTCTTCTTTTGATTTAACAATAAATGATACTTCGTTAATAGGACTATTAAAAAGATCTTTTAATGGAGCAACTTTTTGTACATTCATTCGTTTAAATCTATTTTCATCATTAGATATATTTTTAGTTAATGTCAAAATTAATGAGTTGCCTTCTTTTAAGATTTCACGATTTAATTCTAAAATATCAGAAAAAATAAATAATTCAAAAACACTTGTTAGATCGGTCAATTTCAAAACAGCATATGAATTTCCTTTTGCAGTTTTTCTTTCTTGAACTTTTAATAATGTTGCTGCAATATTTCCTTCTTTTAAATTATCATTAGTACAAAAATTAGAGTAATCTTTAATTTTATAATCTTCAAAAATTTCAGTAAATTGATTTAACGGATGGTCTGAAATAAAGAAGCCTACTGCCTCAAACTCTTTTGATAATCTATGTTCAAATTTCCAGTCTTCTATGTTACTGATAATATTATTTTGACCTGTTTCATCTTCATTAAATAAATCAATTTGATTAGTTGATTTATTATCAAAAATATTTTTATTTTTTGAAATAAAGCTAGGAATTGCATTAAACAATGCTTGTCTATTAGAATTTAATTTATCAAACGCACCAGCTTTTACCAAACCTTCTAATTGAAGTTTATTTATATCTTTAGGGTTAACTCTATTCAAAAAATCATTGATTGATAAAAATTTTCCATTTTTTAACCTTTCATCAACAATATTTGAAATTGCTTCGTACCCAACTGCTTTTATACCTCCAAGAGCGTAATAAAAATTATTATCAATAGTTCTAAAATCTGCAAAACATTCATTAATATCTGGTCTTATCACTTCTATATTTAATCTTTTTAGTTCTTCATAAAATTCACTTAATTTATTTTGATTAGAAATATCCATAGTCATAGAAGCTGCAATAAATTCTTTTGGATAATACGTTTTTAGATATGCTGTTTGATATGAAATAATTGCGTATGCAGCGGCATGACTTTTATTAAAACCATACTCTGCAAATGGTTCAATTTTTAAAAAAATTCCAGCAGCAACATCCTTAGAAATTCCATTGTTTAATGCTCCAGAAATAAAACCTTGTTTTTGTTTTTCTAATTCTGCCCTTTTCTTTTTACCCATGGCTCTTCTTAATAAATCAGCTTGACCAGCAGTGAAACCAGATAATTTTTGAGCTATCTGCATGACCTGTTCTTGATATATAATAACACCATAAGTTGGTTTTAGAATATTTTCCAAAAGTGGATGTAAATAATCAGGTGTTTGTTTACCATGTTTACAGTCGTTGTATGTTGGAATATTGCTCATTGGACCCGGTCTATAAAGTGCAACAAGTGCAATTATATCTTCAATATGATTCGGTTTCATTTGAATTAAGGCTTCTCGCATACCAGCACTTTCAATTTGAAATAATCCAACAGTCATACCTGAAGACATTAACTCAAAAACATTTTGATCCTCAAAACTAATCTTTTCAATATCAAAATTGTTATCAATTTTTTTTGCTAATTTTTGGGTGTTATTAATGACTGTAAGTGTTTTTAGACCAAGAAAGTCAAATTTTATTAATCCAGCATTTTCTGCTGAATACATATCAAATTGTGTTGAGGGCAAAAGTAAGTTTGAAGAATTATCTTTATACAAAGGAACTACTTCAGTAAGTTGTTTATCAGCTATAACTACACCAGCTGCATGAGTTGCTACATTTCTATTTAATCCCTCTAATTTTAAAGACAGGTCAGTTAATTTTTTTACTCTTGGGTCTTCATTTACTAATTTTTGCAACCTTGGTTCACTAGAAATACATTCGGTTAAAGTTTGTGGTCTTGAGGGATCAAATGGTATCATTTTTGAAATACTATCTACAAATCCATATGGTAATCCTAAAACTCTTCCTACATCTCTTATAACCATCCTAGCTTTAAGTTTTCCAAATGTAATAATATGAGCAACACTATCTTTGTATTTTTTGGTAAGGTATTCAAAAACTTGATCTCTTTTTTCTTCACAAAAATCTATATCAAAATCAGGCATTGAAATACGATCAGGATTTAAAAATCTTTCAAAAATTAAATTAAATTTAATTGGATCTACATCAGTAATTGAAAGGCACCAAGCAACTAAGGATCCCGCTCCAGATCCCCTGCCTGGTCCGACTGGAATATCATTATTTTTGGCCCATTTAATATAGTCGGATACAATTAGAAAATAACTAGAGTATTTCATTTCAATAATTATGGAAAGTTCATGATCAAGTCTGTCTTTATATTCAATAAAAGTTTTACTATATTCAAGATCTTTAATCTTAACTCCAAAAACTCTATCAAATTTTAATCTTAATCCATTCAATGAATCTTTTTTTAATATATCGTCTGCATTTCCACCCTTTTCTGAACTAATATTTGGAAGAATTGGATTTGAAAATAATGGTCTAAAACTGCATCTTAAAGGAAAATTATAATTATTTTCCAATGCTTCTGGTAAATCAGCAAATAATTCTGACATTTCATCATTTGTTTTAAGATAATGTTGATCACTAAATCTTATTCTAGATTTTTCATTAACATAAGTTTTATGTCCTATACAAATCAATGCATCATGTGCTTCATGCATTTCTTTATTTAAATAAAATACTTCATTAGTAGCAATTAAAGGGATCTTAATTTCTAACGATTTTTTTAAATTAAACTTTTCAAAACCTACTTCGTTTAAATCATTATGACGTTGTATTTCTAAATAAAATCTATCTCCAAAGCTAGATTTTATTTTATTATATAAATTATCTATTACACTAAACTTTCCTTTTTCATATAATTGCCCAAATAATCCATAAACAGTACCTGAAAAGATACCCACTCCTTCATTGTCATGCAATAAATCCTCAAATTTTACATGTGGATCTGAGAGTTTATCATTGTCAAGAAATGATTTTGATGACATTTTGATTATTCTTCTATAACCATCATCATTAAGAGCGAACACTGGTAATAATCCAATGGTATCAGAATATTTAAAATTTATTTGAGTTCCTATAATTGGTTGAGTTCCAATTTTTGAAATTTTTTCTGAAAATTCTAAGGCACCACATAAGTTTGTAGTATCACATAAACCTAAAGATCTAATCTTATTTGATTTAGAAAAACTTTGTAAATCGTCAATTTTTATTGCCCCTTCACAAATTGAATATTGTGAATGAATTTTTAAATGATTAAAATTTTGAATTAAAGACTCAGACATTAATAGATTTTATACTACCATCAGTCATCTCTAAAAGGCAATCTGCCTTATTAGCAAAAAATCTATTATGAGTTGCAAAAATAATTAATCTATTTGAATTTTTTTGATTATCTAAAAGTTCAAAAATTTTTTTAGCTGTATTCACGTCTAAACTACCTGTTGGCTCATCAGCTAATATAATAGATGGCTCATTAATTATTGCTCTTACAATTGCTACCCTTTGAGACTCACCACCAGATAATTGTGAAGGAAAATGTTCCATTCGATTTGAAAGACCAACTTTTTTTAATAAATCTTTTGCTTTTTCTTTTGCTATATCTTTATTAGTACCATTTGATAATGACGCTAAATAGACATTCTCCAATGCAGTAAAATCAGGCAGTAAGTTATTTTGTTGATAAATTATACCTATATTTTTTGCTCTAAATAAATCATTTTTATTTTTTTTATCAAAATTAATCATTTGATTATTAAATTTAATTACACCACTAGAAGGTCTGTCTATTAATGAGATCAAATTAAGTAAAGTAGATTTTCCAGCTCCAGACGGACCCATTAATGAATAAACCTTGCCTTTTTTGAAAGTAAAAGATAATTTTTTTAAAACTTTAATTTCAGTTTCAGTAATAAAACTTTTTGAAATATTTTTTAATTCAAGTAAATTATTCATATTTTATTGATTTGATTGGATCTAATTTAGAAGCTTTAAATGCTGGAAAAATAGATACAATTATTGTTATTAATATGGAGCAAATTGATACTATAAATATAGATGTTAGATTTATTTCAGAGGGCATTTTGCTTAAAAAATATATCTCCTCTGGAAAAAGACTTATATTAAATATAGAACTCAAAAATTGTCTAAAATTTTCTATATAAATTGAAAAAGTTACTCCTAAGAAAATTCCAAAAAATGTTGCGGAAGTACCAATAATAACTCCTATTAAAAAAAATATTTTTATAATTGACTTATTTAAAACTCCAATAGATTTTAAGATTGCGATATCTCTTGTTTTATTTTTAACTAATATTGTTAAACCTGAAATTATATTAAAGGCAGCAACTATTATAATTAATGATAATATTATAAACATTACGTTACGTTCAACCTTAAGTGCAGAAAATAACGAACTATTCATATCTGCCCAGGTATATATCAGTTCTTCATCAAAAATATTTTTTATTATATTCTTTTGATATTCTATGTTTTTTGGGTTAATTAAATAAATCTCAAGGTTTCTATCTTTAATTTCATATCCAAAAAATTCATCTAATGTATCTAAATTAATTAGTGCTATATTATTATCGAAGTCTGCCAAACCGCTATTAAAAATTGAATGAACTATAAAAGTTTTTTGCTTAGGCATGCTACCAATTATAGTTTCTATACCTGATGGTGACATTAAAGTAATTTTATCACCAATTTTGATATCTAAAGAAAAGCTTAATTCATTCCCTATAGAGATGGAGTCCTTGTTTAATCCCTGGTTATTACCCTTAAATTTATTATTTTTGATAATTTGGAGTTCTGAAAAATCATCAGTTTTATATCCTCTTAGAAGTATACCTTTAGAACTATTTCTTTTTAATATAATGGCTTCGCCAGAATTACTAAATGCTATATTTTTTGAAATTTTAGTCAATTCATTATTTTTTACCTTATCTGGACTAATTCCTTCATCATCATATGACTGAATAGTTATATGTGGATTAAACCCAACAATCTTATTAATTAACTCAGTCCTAAATCCATTCATAACAGACATAACAATTATTAAAACAGCGACTCCAAGACTAATTCCTATAAATGAAAATATTGAAATTACATTTAAAAAACCATCTTTCTTTCTGGCTTTTAAAAATCTTAATGTAACTTCTTTTTCTAGTGTAGAAATCAAATCGAATTTTTTTGTTTATTTATAATTTCAATTATTTTTTTTAATGGTAAATTTTGCGTCTCTTCTCCTACTTCTTTAAACTCTAGTAAATCACCATCGCTTTTTTTTCCAATTATTATTTGATATGGAGAGCCAATTAAATTCATTTTTTTTATTTTTGACGATAAATTTTCATCTGTATCATCGATAATAGCATCTATATTATTTTTAATTAATTCCACATTAATATTCTTTGCCTTTTCTAAGGCAGCATCATCATTTTTATTAATCATAGGTATCAAAGCAATATCATAAGGAGCAACAGACAATGGCCATTTCATGATTTCATTTTTATCATCATATTTTGCCTCAATAATTGCACCAACTAACCTTGATACACCAATTCCATAAGAGCCCATTTTAACAAAATCTTTTTTACCACCAGGTAGGTCGACAGAGGCACCCATTGATTTTGAATATTTGTCTCCAAAATAAAAAATGTGTCCAACTTCAATTCCTTTGGTAATTAATCTATTGCCTTCTGAAACTATTTTTTCAAATTCTTCTTTATTAAATTTTTCATCTGTAACAGCATAGTATTGTTCATACTTTTTTCTCATACTTTCTAATGATAATTTTTCTAATTTAGTTTCATCACTATTTAGATCAAAGATTCTTTTATCAGTAAAAATTTTACTCTCACCTGTTTCAGCAAGAATAATAAATTCATGTGATAAATTACCACCAATTGGACCTGTATCTGCAGCCATTGGAATAGCAGTCAAAGACAACCTTTTAAATGTTCTTAGATAAGAAAGAAAAAATTTATTGTAAGAATAAAATGCCTCTTCATCTGAAACATCAAATGAATATGCATCCTTCATAAAAAATTCTCTCCCTCTCATAATCCCGAACCTAGGTCTAATTTCATCTCTAAACTTCCACTGAATGTGATAAAGAAGTTGTGGTAACGATTTATAAGATTTAATTGATGATCTAAAAATTTCTGTCACTTGCTCCTCATTAGTTGGCCCATACAACATTTCTCTATTTTGTCGATCTGTAATTCTAAGCATCTCTTCACCATAATCATCGTAGCGACCACTTTCTTTCCATATTTCACTTGACTGAATAGTAGGCATCAATATTTCTTGAGCACCGATTTTATTTTGCTCTTGACGAACAATATCCTCAATTTTTTTCATTACTTTAAAACCTAAAGGAAGCCATGAATAAATTCCTGCTGAAGCTTGTTTAATCATTCCAACTCTCAGCATTAATTGATGTGATTTGATTTTTGCTTCTGATGGGTTATTTTTTAAAATTGGTATAAATGAATTTGATAAAAACATTTTAATTAATCATATTTCTTAAATTTAGATATTCATATTTCATTAATAAATAAATTATCACAAAAATAACAGAAGTTATTCCAGTGCAATATAAGAATTTTTTAAACATTTTTGGGTTTTCTGGAGATCCAGGGTCCTCTCCTTCGATTCTTACAGTTTTATTTCTATTTACATCAATAGGTAAGATAGCAAAGAAAACAATCCACCAAATAATGATATAAATAATTGCTAAACCAGTGACGCTCATTAAATTCTTACTAAATTAATATTTGTGAAAGGTTTTTTCCCAGTTCTTTCTTTAGCAAATTTTCTACAAGCAATTTTTAAAGCATCAATTAAATTATGCTCTTGTTGTTTACTTCCAACTTTAAATGTTCTTGATATTATTTCTATTTCTTCAACCAAACCATAATTAAATTCATCCTTATCTTCGATTGGCAAACCTCTAAAAGAAAGTACTGGGTTATTATGTATGTTCCCCTTTGGCGTAATCATAATAGTTACCTCTAAGTATCCGTTAGCGCTCAGATTTTTTCTATCTTTTATAGATTGAGAGTCTGGATCTACACTTACGTTTCCATCTAAATAAAGTCTTCCACTTGGGGCTTTGTCATAAACTTCAGGTTTATCTCCGGGAAATAACTTAACAATATCACCATTTTCAACCTGAACTGGGTGAGGAACTTGCATTTCCTTGGCAAAATTAATGTGCTCTATCATATGTCTATGCTCACCATGAACAGGGATGACACATTTAGGTTTTACCCATTGATACATCTCTTTAAGATCTTCTCTGTTAGGGTGGCCAGATACATGAACAAATTCAGTTTCTTCAGAAATTACTTCTATTCCATCTTTAACTAGCTGGTTGTGAAGTTTATAAAGTTTTTTTTCATTTCCAGGAATAATTTTAGATGAAAATATAACAGCGTCACCCTCTTCAATAAAAACATCAGGATGAACATAACTCGAAATTCGCACCATAGCACCCATTGGTTCGCCTTGACTACCCGTGCATAAATATACAATTTTTTCTCTTGAGAAATTCTTTGCTTCACGTGAGTCAATTGGTTCAATAGCATTTTTTAAATATCCACATTGTCTTGCGGCCTTGTAAATACGATGCATTGACCTTCCAACTAATGAAATTTGTCTTCCTGTTTGTTCTGCACAATAAAAAGCTGTTTCCATTCTAGCTACATTGGATGCAAAGGAAGTTATGATTATTCTTTTTTTTAATCTAGACATTATATTTAACATACTTTTTCTAACATCAAGTTCTGATCCTGATTTACCAGCACTCAAGACATTCGTAGAGTCACAAATCATAGCTAAGACACCCTCTTCACCAATTTCTTTTAATCTTTTTTCATTTATTTTTTCTCCTACTAATGGGTTAGGATCAACTTTCCAATCACCAGTGTGTAAAATAGAACCTGCTGAAGTTTTAATTCTTAGACCATTTGGTTCTAATATAGAGTGAGTTAATGTTATATATTCAATTTCAAAAGGATCTAATGAAACTTTACCATTCAACTCTACAATTTTTAAATTATTTGTAATATCAATTTGTTTCTCTTTAAATTTTTCTCTAATTAAAACTGCAGTAAATGGTGTTGCAAATATTTTACATTTAAGTTTTGGCCATAAATGTGCAATTGCTCCAATATGATCTTCGTGGGCATGAGTCAAAACTATTCCTAATAAATTATCTCTTCTTTCAACAATAAATCCTGGATCTGGATATATTAAATCAATACCTGGAATAGTATCATCTGCAAAAGTTACACCTATATCTACCATAATCCATTTATGATCACTTGGCTGACCATAACCAAACAAGTTCATGTTCATACCTATTTCACCTGATCCACCTAAGGGACAAAATAATAATTCGTCTTTCATATTATTTAATTAACTTTGAAATCTTTATTAGACCTTTAATTGTAATATCTTGATTTTGACTTACTTTCGTTTTAATTGAGTTTTTAAATAAATTTGAAAATCCTCCTGTAATAATTACTTTAAAAGATTTTCTAGTCTCTTTCTTAATTAAATTAATAATATTGTCAATTAAACCTGCATATCCCCAAAAAAAACCTGATCTAACTGCGGTGATTGTATTGTTGCCAATTACTTTATTAATTTTTTTTAAGTCTATTTTTGGTATCAAAGTTGCCTTATCTGATAAGGTATTAAGAGATAATCTCACACCTGGTGCAATAATGCCACCAAAATAAGTGTTTTTAATAATTACATCAAATGTTGTGGCTGTTCCAAGATCTAAAATGATATAATTATTTTTATTATTCATTAAACTAATTGAATTTGTAATTCTATCTGAACCTACTTGTTTATAGTCTACCTTTATTTTAATAAGTGATTTTAAGTTTAAGTTTTTTACCTCATAGCATTTTGAATTTATTTTTTTTGATAAAAATTTTTTAATTATATTAAATGTTTTAGGTACAACGCTACAAAATAATACTTTTTCTATTTTATTTAATTGAATTCTATTTTTTTTACATAAATTACTCAATTGTTTATCATTTACAGATTCAGATAAAAGTATAATCTTTTTTAAAATTTTTTTTTTTTTTGAAACAAGATAAAATTTTGTTTCTGTATTACCAATATCACCTAAAATATACATTGTTAAATCTTATACAATTTTGATAAATTTTTTTCAAAAATTTGTTTCAGTTTATTTTCAATAATTGTTTTACTAATACTTTTTTTAGTAATCTCTTGCAAGTTTGTAGCTGGATAATCTTTAATATTTGGATTTTTTGTTATATTTATACCTATTCCAGTTACTAAAAATTTGTTATCATTAATTAATATTACTTCTTGTAAGATCCCACTAATTTTTTTTTTATTAATGAAAAGGTCATTTGGCTTTTTAAATAAAATCTTTTTTTTTGTAAATTTAGAAAGTAATTTTTTTACCAAAAGACAGTTAATTTTAGTAATGGTACTAATTTTTAACTTTGTATTATCTAATTTGTTGAAAAATGAGACAAATAAATTTCCTTTTTGTGAAATCCATTTTTTTCCGTATTGACCTTTACCATTAGATTGAGTTTCTGCTACAACCATTCCAAGTCTGAACTTATTTGTTTTAATTATTCTTATTGCTGTGTTATTAGTACTAATTACTTTACTAAATTTAAATTTTTTAAATTTCATCAGATGATATTAATTCTTGAAACTACATCTATTAGTTGGCTTGGAGATATAAAGTATAAAAGAATTAATATTGTTGAAAATGTAAGAGAAAATTTAAGCCATAAATTATGATCATTATCAAATTTTTCCTTTTCTTTATCAAAGTAAATTATCTTAATTATTCTTAAATAATAAAAAGCAGCTACGACTGTTGATAGCAACCCAACTATAGCCAAGAAATACATTGATTGCTCCAACACAGCTTTAAATATATAAAATTTTGCAAAAAAACCAGCTAAAGGTGGAATGCCTGCAAGTGAAAACAATATTATAAGTAATGATAATGATAATAGTGGGTGATTTTTTGAAAGCCCTGAAAGATCATCTATATCTTCATAATATTGATTATTTCTTTTTAACATAAGCAAACAAGAAAAAAGGGCTAAATTCATAACGATGTAAATAGTTATGTAAATTATAGAGCTTTGTAACCCCTCATTAGTATTAGTTGCAAGCCCGGCTAATGTATAACCTATATGACTTATAGAACTGTAAGCTATTAATCTTTTTAAATTAGTTTGACCAATCGCTGCAATAGCGCCAAACAGCATTGAGGATATAGATAAAAAAACTATGATTAATTGCCATTGATCTATTAAATTTAAGAATGGTACATATAAAAATCTTATAAATACAGTTAATGCGGCAATCTTTGGAACCATTGTAAAAAACAATGTCACTGAGGTTGGCGAACCTTCATATACGTCAGGTGCCCACATATGAAATGGCACAGCAGAAACTTTAAAAGCTAACCCTACAAGAATAAACACAATACCAAATGTTAAAATATATTCATTATAATTAAGTTGTTTTGCAATCTCATCAAAATTAGTTGAACCTGAAAAACCATAAATTAATGAACATCCATACAAAAGTAAACCAGATGATAATGCGCTTAAGACAAAATATTTTAAACCAGCTTCTGATGACTTTATTTGATCTCTATTAAATGTTGCTAAAACATATAGTGCCAATGATTGTAATTCTAGACCCATATAAAATACAAGTAAATCATTAGAACTTATCATAACCATCATTCCTAATACTGAACATAATATCAAAATAGGATATTCAATTTTAAAAATCTTAAATGTTTTAAGATAACTAGATGAAATTAACAAAACCATGAACGCTCCTAATAAAGTAATAATTTTCATCAGCGATGACAAATAATCGACTATTATACTGTCATTAAATAGGGTTACTCTATTGATAGCAAGAGTTTCATTAAATGTGATAACTGCTGTAATTAAAAGTATTAAAATAGATAAATTATATATAATTTTTGAACTATCTTTTTTAAAAACTCCTAAAATCAGCAAAAACATAATTGATAATGAGATAAATATTTCAGGTAATACTAAATTAAGATTATACATACTAATTGCTCGCTATATTTGAATTATGCATGTTGATTAAATCTGAAACAGAAACTTCTATTGTGTTGAATAGTGGTTCTGGATAAAATCCAAAAAATAATGTTGGAACTGCCAAACAAGTTAATATTAAATACTCAGATCTATTCAAATCCATCATTTGTTTTAAATCTTCATTAACTAATTTTCCAAAAACAACTCTTTTATAAAGCCACAGCATGTATGCAGCTCCTAAAATTACTCCAAAGCTTGCAATAACTGCCACTAAAAAATTGTCTTTGAAAGCTCCCATTAAGATTAAAAATTCCCCAATAAACCCAAATGTACCGGGTAAACCTAGCGCTGCTAATGTAAATAACATGAATAAAATAGAGTATTTTGGTATAATTGTAACTATGCCACCATACGATTTAATTAATCTTGAATGCATTCTGTCATATACAACACCAACACATAAAAATAGAGCCGCAGAAACTAGTCCATGACTTATCATCTGGATTATACTACCTTCAATACCCTGTTGTTGTAATGTAAAAATCCCAAGAGTAACAAAACCCATGTGAGCAATTGATGAGTAAGCAATTAGTTTTTTCATATCCTCTTGCATCAAAGCTATAAAAGAGGTGAAAATAATAGCTATTACACTTAAAGTATAAACTAAAGGTGTAAAAACTTCCGAGGCAACAGGAAAAAGTCCAAGAGAAAATCTAATAAAACCATAGCCAGCCATTTTAAGTAATATTGCTGCCAAAAGAACAGATCCTGCAGTTGGAGCCTCTACATGTGCATCTGGCAACCATGTATGAACTGGCCACATTGGCGTTTTAACTGCAAAAGAACTAAAGAAAGCAAGCCATAAAAGATTTTGGTATTTTGCGTCAATACCTAACTCGTAAAGTTTAATCACATCTGTAGTCCCTGATATCCAGTAAATAGATATTATTGCGACTAACATCAGAACAGATCCTAGTAAAGTATATAGAAAAAATTTGAATGCCGAATAAACTCTTTTTGAACCTCCCCAAATACCAATTATTAAAAACATTGGAATTAATCCAGCTTCAAAGAATAAATAAAAGACAACCAAATCAAGAGCACAAAAAACTCCAATCATGAAACTTTCCATAATTAATATTGCAATTAAAAAATCTCTTAACCTGTTCTTTATAGAGTTGTTTACAGAAACAACACAAAGAGGTGTTATAAAAGTTGTTAATAAAATAAATAAGATTGAAATACCATCTACTCCAACTTTGTAATTAATAAAATCTTTTATCCAATTCCTTTCTTCTACAAATTGAAAAGAGGAAGTTGTGGGGTCAAAAGATATCCATAGATAAATTGAAATTAAAAAATTTACAATTGTAGTAAATAAAGCAACATATTTTGCAGTTAAATTATTTCCATCTTTATCTTTAGTAAAAAATAAAAAAAGTGCTCCAACTATTGGTAATAAGATTAAAGATGATAGGATTGGAAAATTCATTATCTAACTATTAAAAAGGTTAGAAAAGCTGAAAAACCCACAAGCATTATAAATGCATATTGATAAATGAAGCCACTTTGGAATTTATTTGCTTTAATTGAACATTTTTTTATAAAAGAAGAAATCCCATCTGGACCAAAGCCATCAATTATGGTTCCGTCAAAAAATTTCCATAAAAATAAACCTAAACGTTTAGAAGTTTTAATAAATAAAACTTCGTATAATTCATCAAAGTACCATTTATTTACTAAAAAATTATATAAAGGTTTGTTTATTGACACTATTCCTTTTGGAATTTCTTTATTCTTAACAAATAGATAATAGGCAAAAGGAATTGATATCAATACCAGACACGGTGTTAAAAGTAAAAACCACATAGGTGGATGATCTGTACTTAAAGGTTCTAAAAACATTATAGACTCTGACCAAAAATAATTTTCACCTCCATGACCTATAAAAAGATCTTTAAATAAAAAACCAGCAAAAACTGCACCAATGGAAAGAATAAATAGTGGAATTAACATTACCAATGGAGACTCGTGGGTTTCTTCTATTTTTATAGTTCGGTTATTGTAATCTCCGTGGAAAGTTTTAAAAATTAGTCTCCACGAATATATTGATGTCAAAAATGCAGTTAAAATTCCTATACCAGATGCGTAATAACCTGTTGTATTTCCTTTTAAGTAAGCAAATTCTATAATTGCATCTTTTGAGTAAAAACCTGATAGGAAAGGAAAACCAGTTAATGCTAGTGTACCAATGATCATTAAAGCATAAGTGTAAGGTAATTTTTTCCAAACACCGCCCATTTTGTTAATATTTTGTTCATCTTTAAAAGCATGAATGACAGAGCCAGATCCTAAAAAGAGTAAAGCTTTGAAAAAAGCATGAGTAAATAAATGAAACATTGCAACGTTGTAAGCACCAACTCCGGCTGCAAAAAACATATATCCTAATTGACTACACGTTGAATATGCAATAATTTTTTTGATGTCAGTTTGAACTAAAGCCACTGTTGCTGCAAAGAAAGCTGTAGTCATTCCAATAATAGTTATGAAATTTAGTATTAACGGTGAGTATTCATAAATAGGCGAACATCTTACTACTAAAAATACTCCTGCAGTTACCATAGTAGCTGCATGTATTAATGCAGAAACTGGTGTTGGACCTTCCATTGCATCTGGCAACCAGGTATGTAATAAAATTTGAGCTGACTTACCCATTGCACCAATAAATAAAAGTAAGCAAATCAAATCTATAGATTTTATCTCAATTCCTAAAAACAATAATTTTTTATCAACAACTGTTGGGATTTGTTGAAATACTTCAGAATAATTTACTGTACCAAACAAATAGAATATTAAAAAAATTCCTAAAGCAAAACCAAAGTCTCCAACACGATTTACAACAAATGCTTTTATTGCTGCAGCATTAGCACTTTCTTTTTTAAACCAAAAACCTATTAAAAAATACGAACATAACCCTACTCCCTCCCATCCAAAAAATAATTGAACAAAATTATCTGAAGTAACAAGCATAAGCATTGCAAATGTAAACAAAGATAAATAAGCCATAAATCTTGGTTTATGCGGATCATGGGACATATAGCCAATTGAGTAAATATGAACTAAAGAGGAAACAGAAGTAACCACTACAAGCATTACTGCCGATAATGGATCGATTAACATTGACCAATTTACATCTAAGGAACCTGAGTTAATCCATGTTGCGATTACTATATTTTCCTCATATTGATTTACAATTACTTGGTATAAAACAAAAATTGATAACAATGCAGAAATTGAAACTAAGGCACTTGTAGCTATTTCTGAATTTCTATCACCAATAAGTTTACCAAAGAAGCCTGATATTATTGATGCGATTAATGGAAGAAATACAATTGAAAGTTCCATCCCTATCCTTTCAACTTATCTATTTCTTCAACTCTAATTGTTCCAGAATTACGATAATAAACTACAATAATTGCAAGTCCTATTGCAGCCTCTGCTGCAGCTACAGTTAAAATAAACAAAGTAAAGACCTGGCCAGTTAAATCTCCTAAGAAAATTGAAAATGATACTAAATTAATATTAACAGCTAACAATATTAATTCGATACTCATTAATATAACGATAATATTTTTTCTATTTAAAAAAATACCAATAATTCCAATTGAAAATATAATTGCTCCTAGTGTTAAATAATGCCCTAGGCCTATTTCAGTCATCAATCTTAACTCCTTTATTAGACTCAACCTCTATTACGCTTACACCGTCAGATCTCTCTCTTGAAATTTGCTTTATATAACTTTGTATTTTTACACCTTCTCTTTTTCTAAAGGTGAGAACAATCGCACCAATCATTGCAACTAACAAAATCATACCACTGATTTGGAATACATGAATATAGTCTGTGTATAATACTTGTCCTAAAGAATGGGTATTGCTGACTTTAATGGTTTCAATTGAATTGTTTATATCAAATAAGTCAGGTTTATATTTCCAACCACCTATAACTATAGTTAACTCAACAAATATAAGAGTACCAATAATTAAACCCACTGGAATATGTTTTGAGTTGTCTTCAGATGAAAACCATTGATTTTTTTGCTGAGCAACATTTAACATCATTACAACAAATAAAAATAGTACTGCTACAGCACCAACATAAACAATGAGCATTATCATTCCTAAAAATTCTGCTCCAATCATTATAAAGAGACACGAAATGCTTATAAAATCTAAGATTAGAAAGAAAACAGAATTAACTGTATTTTTTGAAGCAGTAACCATTATTGCTGAAACAATGGCTATTATTGAAAACGTATAAAAAAATATAGAGTGTGCGATCATTTTATCTATGAGGACTATCAGCTTTAATATTGGCCTCTAAAATATTTTCCCATCTATCACCGTTATCTAAAAGTTTATCTTTTGTATAATAAAGTTCTTCTCTTGTTTCAGTTGAAAATTCAAAGTTCGGACCTTGAACAATTGCATCAACAGGACAAGACTCTTCGCATAAGCCACAATAAATACATTTCATCATATCAATGTCATAACGGGTGGTTTTTCTACTTCCATCCTCTCTTTGTGATGATTCAATCGTGATAGCTTGAGCTGGACAGACAGCTTCACACAATTTACACGCAATACATCTTTCCTCACCATCTGGATATCGTCTAAGTGCATGCTGACCTCTAAAACGTGGACTTATTTTTCCTTTTTCAAAGGGATAATTGATTGTTTTTTTTGATTTAAAAACCTCTTTAATTGCCATGTATAGACCGCTAGCAAAATCTGTCATGAATATTGTTTTAAAAAATCTTGATATTTTCATAATTAATTTACCGGTAAAAGATTAAAATAAAATAAAAAACTTGCTGTTAAAACAACCCATATTAAAGATATTGGAAGGAATACTTTCCAGCCTAATCTCATCAATTGATCATATCTATACCTTGGCACAATTGCTTTTACTAAAGCAAATAATAAAAATAATAATAATATCTTTAGTATTAACCAAACAGGTCCAGGCACTAAAGTAAAAGGATAAATTTCAAGAGGAGACAGCCAACCACCTAAAAACAATACTGAACCAATTGCACACATTAAAAGTATGTTTGCATATTCACCAAGCCAAAACATAGCATACATCATACCAGAATATTCTGTTTGATATCCGGCTACCAATTCAGCTTCTGCTTCTGGTAGATCAAATGGTGGTCTGTTTGTTTCAGCCAATGCTGAAATAAAAAAAATAACAAACATTGGGAACAAAGGAATAACAAACCATAAGTCTTGTTGAGCTATTACAATATCATTTAAATTAAGTGATCCTACACATAGTAAAACATTTATAATTATTACTCCAATAGATACCTCATAGGAAACCATTTGAGCTGCAGATCTAATTGCTCCCAAGAAAGGATATTTAGAATTTGAAGCCCATCCACCCATTATAATTCCATAAACTCCAAGAGATGAAACAGCAAATAAATAAAGAATTCCAACATTGATATCAGCCAAAACCTGAGTTGCACTAAATGGAATTACGGCCCAAGCAATTAATGCAAGTGTCATTGTTACAATTGGCGCAAGGATAAAAATTACTTTGTTTGAGCTTGATGGGATGATAATTTCTTTAAATGCATATTTTAATGCATCAGCAATAGTTTGTAACAATCCAAAAGGTCCTACAACATTAGGTCCTTGTCTTTTTTGAACAAAGGCCCAAACTCTTCTATCAAGCCAAACAACCATAGCAACAGAAACCAGAACTGGAACGAGTAAAAAAATAATTTTATAAACTTGATCAAAAAAAATACTTAAATATTCCATTTAACCTTCTGTTCCAGTGGACTTTAGGTTTAGTTTAGAATTGTTACACTCAATCATAGTTTTTGAGGATTTAGCAATAACATTTGAAAAATAATAATCTTTTAATTTAATATTTAATTTTTCATTTTGTAAATTTGGAGTTTCTATTTCTTCATGATTTAAACTTTTGTTTTCTTGTTGAAGTTTTATATAATTAAACATGCTGCTTTCTAATTCCTCTTTATTATTAAATAATTTTCGACTATTCATGACTTCAGCTAATTCATTAATAATTTGCCAGTCTTCTTTAGCTTCTCCTGGGGGGTAAGATGCTTTATGTGCTTTTTGTATTTTCCCCTCTAAATTTGTAAAATATCCATCCTGTTCCGTGTAAGCTGATCCTGGCAAGATAATATCTGCTATCTCTGCTCCCTTGTCTCCATGACTACCTTGATAAATTATAAATTCATCTTTTTTATTAAATTCTAAGTTATCTTGTCCAGCTAGATAAACAATTTCGAATTTATTTGATTTTAATTCTTCCAATAAATTTATTCTATTATTTAATATTCCCAAATCAAAATTGCCTACTGTAGCTGCATCACAAGATAAAATATTTAAAGGATTCCAGTTGTCAGTGAATTTATTATTTTTCTTTAAAAAGTTTTTAATTAAATTAAATAAATGTTTTGCTGAATTTAATTTTAATAGTGACTCGCCTATCACAATCATTGGCTTATTTGCACTAATAATATCTTTAGATATTTCATTTAAACCCTCAAAAATAGTTTTTATTGATTGAGTTTGACCATCTAACTTTTCATAAGGATAGGTAAGGTCACCAACATCGTTTAATGAGATTACTTTAGTTTTATTATTTACATAAGCTTTTCGAATTCTTGCGTTTAAGATTGTGGCTTCATATCTCGGATTTGCACCAATTAAAAAAATCAAATCTGAATCTTCAATTCCATTTATAGTAGAATTAAATATATAATTCTCTCTTTCAGAATTATCTACAAATCTGTTATCTGATCTTGAGTCATAATTACTATTATTTAAGGTTCTATCAAAAAATTCTTTAAAGATATATCCTGTTTCCATATTGGTTAAGTCACCAACAAAACCACAAATCTTATCTTTAGATGCGTTTTCAAATTTAGATTTAATAATTTTAAACACTTCATCCCATGAAGCTTTTTCAAATTTATCATTATATTTTATATAAGGTGTATCTAATCTTTGATTCAATAAGCCATCACACGCATATCTTGTCTTATCTGAAATCCATTCTTCATTAATGTCCTCATTAATCAATGGTAAAACTCTTTTGACTTCCCATTCATATGTATCTACTCTCACATTTGATCCAACTGCATCCATTACATCAATTGTTTCTGTTTTTTTTAGTTCCCAAGGTCTTGCCTCAAATACATAAGGTTTAGATGTTAAAGCTCCTACTGGACAAAGATCTATTACATTTGCAGATAATTCAGATTGCATAGCTTCTTCTAAGTATGTTGTTATTTGCATATCTTCACCTCTACCGATTGCACCAATTTCAGAAACTCCGGCGATTTCAGTCGCAAATCTTACGCATCTAGTACAATGAATACATCTTGTCATTTGAGTTTTTATTAATGGCCCCATATATTTTTCTGGAACAGCTCGTTTATTTTCTTTAAATCTAGATTTATCTACACCATAAAACATAGATTGATCTTGAAGATCACATTCACCACCTTGGTCGCATACTGGGCAATCTAAAGGATGATTAGCCAATAAAAATTCCATTACTCCCTTTCTTGCTTTTTCAACAAAAGGTGTATTAGTTTTAATATTCATTCCTTCAGCAGCTGGCATTGCACAAGATGCAACAGGTTTAGGAGATTTTTCCATCTCAACCAAACACATTCTGCAGTTACCTGCTATAGATAGTTTTTCATGGTAACAAAACCGTGGAATTTCAACTCCTGCTTTTTCGCAAGCTTGCAAAACTGTCAAACCCTCATCTATCTCCACTTCTATATCATTAACTTTTAATTTAAGCATTTTCTTTATCTAACAAATGTTGATCAACTAAATAAGGAATATTATTTTTTTTCTGAACAATAGGATCTAAATTATTTCTTTCCTCGATTTCTTTTTTAAAATGTCTTAACAATCCCTGTACAGGCCATGATGATCCTTCACCAAATGCACAGATAGTGTGACCAGCTATTTGGTTTGTTACATCACCTAACATATCTACTTCGTCTTTCGTAGCTTCTCCTTTTGCCATTCTTTCTAGCATTCTCCACATCCATCCAGAACCTTCTCTACATGGTGTACATTGACCACAGCTTTCATGTTTATAAAATCTTGCTATCCTTGCCATACATTTAATAATGTCTTGATCTTTATTAATTACAACAATTCCTGCGGTTCCTAATCCACTTTTTTCAGCCATTAATGAATCAAAATCCATGGTTAACGTGTCACATTTTTCTTTTGGTATTAAAGGCATTGATGAACCACCCGGAATAACAGCTTGTAAATTTTCCCATCCTCCAATTACTCCTCCAGCATGGACTTCAATTAATTCTTTTAAAGGTATATTCATCTCTTCTTCAACATTGCATGGATTATTAACATTACCTGATATACAAAAAATTTTTGTACCAGTATTTTTTTCTCTCCCTAAAGAAGAAAACCATTTTCCACCTCTTCTAAGAATTGTTGGAACTACAGCTATTGTTTCAACATTATTTATAATTGTTGGACATCCATAAAGTCCTATTAATGCTGGGAATGGTGGTTTTAATCTTGGTTGACCTTTTTTACCTTCTATACTCTCTAATAAAGCTGTTTCTTCACCACAAATGTAAGCTCCTGCACCATAGTGAATATAAATGTCTAAATCCCAACCTGTACCAGCTGAATTTTTACCTATTAATTTTTTTTCATAGGCCTCATCAATGGCTGCTTGAAGTCTTTGACCCTCAATAAAATATTCACCTCTTATATAAATATAGCAAACATGAGCTTGAACAGCATAGGAAGCTATAAGACATCCTTCAATTAGTTTGTGAGGTTCAAATCTAAGAATGTCTCTATCTTTGCATGTACCTGGTTCGGACTCATCTGCATTGATCACTAAATAATGTGGCCTAGATCCAACTTCTTTAGGAGCAAAAGACCACTTTAAACCTGTGGGAAATCCTGCTCCCCCTCTACCTCTTAACTGAGAATCTTTTACTTCATTAATAATCCAATCTCTTCCTTTTGCTATCAAATCCGAAGTGTTTACCCAGTCACCTCTTGTTTGAGCAGATTTAACATCTGCACCCATATCGTTGTATAAATTTTTAAATATTCTATCTTGATCTTTAAGCATTTTTTATATCCATGAGTGTTTTTCTATTATTTTCTGGCTCTGTATTTGATCGACCTCGATATGAGCCCGGTTTAGGAGTTTCATCTTTTAAAATTTTTTCAAATATTTCAATTGTCTTTTCTTTATCTAAATCTTCATAATAATCATCATTAATTTGCAACATCGGAGCATTCACACACGCCCCCAAACACTCTACCTCCATCCAAGAACAACTATTATCATTAGATAACTCATTTTCTTTTTCTGAAATTTTTTCTTTACAAGCCTCAACTAATTTATTTGCTCCTCTAATCATACAAGGAGTAGTAGTACAGACCTGAATAAAATACTTTCCTACTGGTGATAAGTTGTACATAGAATAAAAAGTTGCTACCTCATAAACTTTTATGTAAGGCATATCTAATAACTTTGCGATATATTTCATAGCCACTAAAGGAATCCAGTTATCATTCTGTTTTTGAGCAATATATAGTAAAGCCATAACAGCACTTTGTTGTTTACCTTCAGGATATTTTGAAACTATTTTGTTTGCTTCTTCTAACGAGGAGGAGTTGAACTCAAAAGTTTCTGGTTGATTTTTTGCAGGTCTTCTTAAACTCATCTGTCTACCTCTCCAAAAACTATATCTAAAGAACCTAATACTGCTGGTACATCGGCTAGCATATGTCCTTTAATGAGATAATCCATTGACTGAAGATGTGAAAATCCAGGAGCTCTTATTTTACATTTGTATGGTTTATTCGATCCATCTGAAATTAGGTAAACACCAAACTCTCCTTTTGGAGCTTCAACTGCTGTATATATTTCATCCTTGGGAACTCTATAACCTTCTGTAAAAAGTTTAAAATGATGAATAAGAGCTTCCATTGACTCTTTAATTTCTTTTTTAGATGGTGGGCTTATTTTTCCATCTAATGATTTAATTGGACCCTTCTCCATTTTTGCAAGACACTGTTTAATTATTGATACGCTTTCTTTCATTTCCTCTATTCTGCATAAGTATCGATCATAACAGTCTCCATTTTTTCCAACTGGAATTTTAAAATCTAATTGTTCATAACATTCGTATGGTTGAGATTTTCTCAAGTCCCATGGTACGCCTGATCCCCTAATCATAACACCTGAAAAAGAATAGTCTAACGCGTCTTCTTTTGTAACAACTCCAATGTCCACATTTCTTTGTTTGAAAATTCTATTGTCAGTTAATAAGCTTTCTAAATCATTAATTATTTTTGGAAATGTCTCACAAAATTCAGCTATATCTTCCTCCAAACCTTGTGGTAAATCTTGATGAACTCCTCCAGCTCTAAAATAATTAGCATGAAGTCTTGAACCCGAAACTCTCTCATAAAATCCCATTAACTTTTCTCTTTCCTCAAATCCCCATAGTGTAGGGGTTAAGGCTCCAACATCCATAGCTTGAGTAGTGACATTTAAAATATGACTTAAAATTCGGCCAATCTCACAAAAAATTACTCTTATATACTTTGCCCTGATTGGTACATCTAATTCAAGAATTTTCTCTGTTGCTAAAGCAAAAGCATGCTCTTGATTCATTGGAGCAACATAATCTAACCGATCAAAGTAAGGAACTGCTTGCATATAAGTTTTACTTTCAATTAATTTTTCCGTACCTCTATGTAATAGTCCAATGTGTGGATCTGCTTTCTCTACAACTTCACCATCAAGTTCTAAAATTAGTCTTAATACTCCGTGAGCTGCAGGATGCTGGGGTCCAAAATTTAAATTTAAATTTTTAATTTTTTTTGTCATTGTTTTCTAATTCCTCTTTAATATATTTTGTACCTTCCCATGGACTTTCATAATCAAAGTTTCTATAATTTTGTTCAAGTTTTACTGGTTCGCTTATTACTTTCTTTTCTGCTTCGCTATATCTTACCTCTGTGT